>JBAQLW010000032.1:0-4294 GCA_049302175.1 Rectinemataceae bacterium | reverse complement strand
ACAGGGGTCTAACCCCGGATGTATACGCCACGGAAGCCGAAATCGGCGATGTGGAAAACAATGACTGGAGAGAGCGTTCGGAACGAAAGTTGATATCATGACGAAGAAATACGCCAATCCGATCGTCCTGCATCGAGCGCGCAAGGATATGAGATATGTTGGCGAACCGAAAGAATCATAAAATTTGACTCCGAAATATTAAAACTATAAAATGGCAACTCGCAAAAATTTAAAAGACAATTCTCATAGCGCACAGCTAAAAGCTATCGCACGAAGTGTTCTGGTAGTATTACCAGTTTTCGCGACCACATTATTCGATCTTTTTATTGAACGTGTACCTTTATGGTTGCAGATTTTCATCGCAACTGGAACTGGTTTTGTTGCCATCTACGAGTATGTGCTTCTGCCTTGGGAAAGAAAGAAACTTGATCGAATCGAAGCGTTGATTGATGATCAGCAAATCAGCAAAGCGCGTGATGAACTGTCTTCACGAAGTATCTATAAGGGTAAAAGGGCACAATTCAGACAAGCACTACTGTGGCATACTCTGTATGGCTCGATAGGTGAGTTGATCGAAGAATATACCGCAGCACAAAATCTAGCTAAGTTGGCACTTTCTCCTACCGAATCGCAAGTTTCCACTATTCACAGAGCAATTACCGCCTATCGATTATGATAATGTTCAAGGCGCTAATCGTATCGAGAGGTAACCGTGTATACACTCAATAGGCTGAAAATAACTGGATTCAGACGCTTGCTCGATTTCGATCTCAAGATCAGGTCACCCATGGTCATGATCGGGGCCAATGGGGTAGGTAAAACCTCCGTCTTGGAGGTTTTCTCTCTGCTTGCGTCATCCGCTTCGGGACATCTCGCTGAAAAGCTGTCTGAATTAGGTGGGTTTTCATCTGTACTTACCCGCGATAAGGCGACTACGTCTTCGTTTTTGGTGGAGATGGGCATGCCGAATCACAAGCCTCTTGTGTATGAACTTAGGCTCTCTCAGCAAGCCATGGGATACGCGATAGAGAGCGAAACACTTACCCAATTGCGTCCAGAGCAGGATAAAAAGGGCCCGTTCAAGCATATAGATTCCAAGATAGGAGAGATCCGCTTTTTTGATCCCAAGCAGGAGCGCTTCGTAAGGCCTGATTGGCAGTATAGTATCGCGGAAACATCGCTCTCCCAGGTGCCGAAGATGTTCAAGGAACCCGAGGCACTGCGGCATATTCTCGGCGGTACCACGTTATATCATGCGTTGGATGTTGGATCTCGCGCCCTTTCTCTATTACCTGCGCGAAGAAAATCCCGATCGTTACGAAACCATTATCGACACATTAAAAAGCGCATTTCGTGATTTTGAAACCCTCAATTTTCCGCCTGTTGCGGCTGGCATGCTGACGGTAACGTGGAAAGATCGCAATTTCCAGAAGCCATTGTATCTGAATGAATTATCCGAAGGAACGCTGCGATTCCTGTGGCTGGTCTCCCTCTTGCAGAGCCCGGTGCTTCCAGCGGTCACTATGATCGACGAACCTGAGGTCAGCCTGCATCCTGAAATGCTCGCTATTCTTGCCGATGTGGTTCGAGGTGCCGCAAAGCGAACCCAACTTATCATTGCTACTCATTCAGACCGGTTGATCCGTTACATGGAGCCCTCCGAGGTGGCGGTGATGGATATCAGCGAAGATGGATTCACTCAAGCAATCTGGGCTGATAGCCTCGACCTCGATACATGGTTGCGCGACTACAGCATGGATGAAGTGTGGCGCATGGGCCGGATGGGCGGCAGGTCGTGAAGATAACCATCATCGTGGAAGGTCGCACCGAGCGGGCCTTCATTCCCTATCTTCGTGTATATCTGAAGCCGATACTTGGCGAACATATGCCTAAACTCGATCCTTTGCCGCAAGATGGAAGAATACCGACCGGCAACAAGCTGAAACATCTTGTAGAGAACGTGTTACGCGGGAAAAATGCCAGCGATCACGTGATTGCCCTTGCCAACCCATAAATCCATCAATAAGTCAAATTAGTGTGATATTTATCACACTAATTTGACTTATTGATGTTATAGTACGGCCATTAAGGAGTAGGCAGCGATGGAACGCGATATCATGGCGAGCCTGGAACTCTGGAAAAAGTCCGCACACCGCAAGCCGCTCATCATGAGAGGCCTCCGGCAGGTAGGGAAAACCTGGGTACTCAAGGAATTCGGAGCCAGGCACTATACCGATGTCGCATATTTTAACTTTGATGAGCAGACCGATCTGTCCAAACTCTTCGAGTCAACAAAGGATGTTACGCGCTTAATCGACAATCTCGCCATGCTGCACGGCAAGCCAATAGTCCCCGGCAAGACCCTCCTTATCTTTGACGAAATACAGGAAAGCAATGCGGCGTTGAATTCCCTGAAGTATTTCCAGGAAAATGCGCCACAGCAGCATCTTACCTGCGCCGGTTCGCTTCTGGGAATCACTCTCTCAAAACCCGCGTCCTTTCCCGTTGGCAAGGTACAGTTCCTTACCCTACGCCCCATGTCATTCCAAGAATTTCTGAAGGCCAATGGGGACAGGAACCTTGCCGAGTACCTTCAGCAGATAGACAGGATAGAGGCTTTGCCCGAGATTTTTTTTAATCCTCTCCTGGAAAGACTCAAAACGTATTTCGTGACGGGGGGCATGCCCGAGCCGGTTCGATCCTGGGCGGAGGAACGCGATGTCGGCCTTGTCCAGGAGGCTTTGAAAGGCCTCTTGGACGCCTATTCCTTGGACTTTTCGAAACATGCCCCCGTCAAAGACATTCCGAAACTGGATATGCTCTGGACATCGATCCCCTCCCAGCTATCCAGGGAGAACAAAAAATTTCTGTATGGAGCGGTGAAGTCTGGGGCAAGGGCCAGAGAGTACGAGGATGCCTTGACGTGGCTTAGCGAAGCGGGGCTCATCCACAAGGTTTCTCGCTGCTCAAAACCCGGACTTCCTCTCTCGGCCTACGAAGATCTTTCCGCTTTCAAGCTTTATGCGGCCGATGTGGGAATCTTGAGGCGGCTCTCTCAGCTTGATCCTTCCGCGTTCGGCGATGGAACCCGACTTTTCACCGAGTTCAGAGGCGCGCTGACGGAAAATTTCGTCCTCCAAGGGCTCACCCGCCTTTATGATGCCACCCCTCATTACTGGAGCTCGGGAGGGCAGGCCGAGGTGGACTTCCTTATCCAAAAGGGAAACGAAATAATCCCCGTGGAGGTAAAATCGGACATCAATGTGCGGTCTCGGAGCCTTATGCTCTATGGGGAAAAATATAGTGCCGTGACACGCTTCAAGCTTCGGTTCTCCCTGCGCAATCTCCGTAAAGACGGCGACATCCTGAATATTCCTCTTTTCATGATCGACGAAGTCGATCGTCTGCTCAGCATGCAGCACGATGTGGAACTCGAGACAGACTGAAGGGGCTGCGAAGCTCGACCCCTCCTTGTAGGTGGCATTTTATTATGGTGAAAGTGAAAAGATACGTACGAAGGCCCTTTTTCGTTCGCCTCTGAATTTGAACGATAGTAAAACCGAAAAAAAATGATCTTCTTTAGGTAATTCAGCGAAGGAATCATAGCGAGAGTGAATCAATCGCTGAGACGACTAATCGATCCGAAACGATCCTTGTCAGGGCAAAAAAATAGAGCCAAAAGGGACACCTTGCGATGTTTATATAAACCCTTGTGGCTCTGGCTCTTATACAACATAGAGTAAGGGCTCGGCAAAGTATTGTCAAGCAATGGAATAAGTCTGACCACATTGGAAGTGATATGGCATCAATCGCGGTGATCGGTACCGGCTATGTCGGTCTCGTGTCGGGCGCTTGCCTGGCCGATTTCGGCAACACGGTAACCTGCGTCGACGTCGACGAGAAAAAAATCGAAAGCCTCCGGGCGGGACAAATCCCCATCTTCGAACCGGGGCTATCCGATGTGGTGGCGCGGAACGTAGCCGCGGAACGCCTTTCCTTCACCACCGACGCATCCCGGGCCATCCAGGCGGCGGAAGTAATATTTATCGCGGTGGGAACGCCCCCCTCGGACGACGGTTCGGCCGATCTTCGCTATGTCGAAGAAGCCGCGCGAACTATCGGCCGCACGATAGACAGCTACCGAGTGGTGGTCGACAAGAGCACGGTGCCCATCGGTACCGGTCGGCTCGTCAAAAAGTGGATCGCCGAAGAATTGGACGCCCGCTCTCTCTCGCATGAGTTTGACGTCTTGTCCAATCCAGAATTCCTTAGGGAAGGTTCGGCGGTCTACGAT
>JBAQLW010000031.1:0-3955 GCA_049302175.1 Rectinemataceae bacterium | reverse complement strand
GAGCGTATCCGGGCGACAAGGACCTTGGGGCTGAAGGGTTTGGCTATGTAGTCGTCCGCGCCGAGGTCGAGACCGGCGACGATGTCGGCCTCCTCCCCCCGAGCCGAGGCGATGATGACGGGAAGGGTTGCGGCATTCGGGCGCTTGCGAAGGGCGCGCAGGACGGCGAGGCCGTCCATGCCCGGGAGCATGAGGTCGAGGACGCAGAGGTTCACGTCGCTCTCTTCGATGAGGGCAAGGGCTTTTTCGCCGTTTTCGGCATGGAGGCTCGACCAGCCTTCCTTGCGGAAGGAGACCGAGAGAAGCTCTGCGATATCCGGATCGTCTTCCACGATCAGAACTGTCGGACCATCCATTCCGCTTCCCTCCTTATTCATTCAGTCCCACTCGCGTGCCCTTCACCATGAAGACGATATCCTCGCAGGCGTTGGTCATGTGATCGCCCAACCGCTCGAGGTAGCCCGAGGTGGTGAGGAGCTTGGCTGCCCTCTCGGCCTCCTCCGGCCTTTCACGCATCATGGCGAGCACGTCGTTGATCAAGGCCTTGTGCTCGCCATCCACGATATCATCCATCGCGGCCGCGCTCAACGCCAGTTCGACCGAGCGGTCGCAGAAGGCCCTGGCCGTGTTCCGCATCATGGTTCCGTCGATCTCCGCCATATAGGCCAAGCGTTCGATCATGCGCGACTTGGGTTCGCCCGCGAACTTGCCCGTAGCCTTGGCCAGGTGCACTGCGTAATCGGCCGCGCGTTCGTAATCGGCGGCGATCTTGGAAGCGGCGACGAGGATCCTCAAGTCTCCCGCCACGGGCTGCTGGGTGGCGAGGGCCACGGCGACGAGGTCTTCGATATCCACCTGGAGGCGGTCGATCTCGGCGTCGCCCTTTTTCACTTCCTTCACGAGGTCCATGTCCTGGTTCCGGATGGCGAGGGATGCCTTCAGGAGGGCTTCCTCGGCCTTGGTGGCGATGAGGGTCACGATCTCGTCGATCTTCGCGAGGTCTTCGGTCAATCTGGTCCTGTCGGTCATTTTTCCGTCCTGTTATCCTGTCTGGCTTTTTGTACGTGTCTGGCTTTTTGTACGATTCTCAGCCGAAGCGGCCCGAGATATAGCGCTCCGTGCGCTCGTCCTTCGGGGTGACGAAGAGCTGCCTGGTGGGAGCGTATTCGACCAGGTCGCCCATCAGGAAGAAAGCCGTGCTGTCCGAAACGCGGCCAGCCTGCTGCATGTTGTGCGTCACGATGATGATAGTATACAGGCTTTTCAAGTCTTCCAGGAGAGATTCTATCTTGGCCGTCGAAAGCGGGTCGAGGGCGCTTGTCGGCTCGTCCATAAGGAGAATCTCGGGCTTGAGGGCGAGGGCGCGCGCTATGCAGAGCCTCTGCTGCTGGCCTCCCGAGAGGGCGTAGGCGCTACGCTTGAGCTTGTCTTTCACTTCGTCCCATAGGGCCGCCTGTTTGAGGCTGAATTCAACGAGCTCGTCCATATCCCCCGTCCATCCGTTGATGCGGGCACCCCAGGCAATATTCTCGTAGATGCTTTTCGGGAAAGGATTGGGCTTCTGGAAGACCATGCCTATGTTCCTGCGCACCTGGACGGCATCGACGGCCGCGTCGTAGATATTGACACCGTGGAAGAGCACCTGACCCGTGGTCTTCGTGTCGGGAATGAGTTCATTCATGCGGTTGAAAGCGCGCAGGGCCGTGCTCTTTCCGCAGCCAGATGGACCGATGATGGCCGTCACCGAGCATTTCGCGAAGGCCATCGTCAGGTCGCGCACGCCGATGTGGCCGTCGGCGTATTCTATGGTCATGTTCCGCACGTCGAGGGCAATTTCACTATTCACGTATTCGTTCTCCGTCGGGCGCTGAAGCGGTTGCGCAGGATTATAGCCGTCGCGTTGAGGGTCAGAAGAAGGACGAGGAGGACGAGGATCGCCGCGGCGGCGAGGTTCTTGAACTCCCCCTGGGGTCGGGAGGTCCACTGGTAGATCTGAATCGGAAGGGTGGTGAAACGCGAGAAAGGACTCACCGGATCGATCGTGAGGAAGGTGGAGGCGCCCACCACGACGAGGGGAGCCGTTTCGCCGAGGGCTCGGGAGATGGCGAGAACGGTGCCCGTGAGGATCCTGTCGGCGCTGGCGGGCAGGACATGGTGCCAGATCGTCTGCCATTTCGTGGCGCCCAGGGCGAGCCCGGCCTTCCTCAGGGATTGGGGGATGGCGCGCAGGGCTTCCTGCGAGTTGATGATGATCACCGGCAGGACGAGGAGGGCGAGGGTGAGGGAGGCCGAAAGGATGGTCCGTCCGCTCGCGGCGCCTTTTTCGGCCGCGCCGAAGAGGACGCCCGAGGTCAGCGGCTCGAGGTACCGCACAAAGACGGCCAGACCCAGCATGCCGTAGATGATCGAGGGCACTCCGGACAGGTTGTAGATGTTGAGCTGTATGAAGCGGTTCACCGCGTTGTCGGCGGCGTATTCCTCCAGCCAAATCGCCGCGGCCACACCGAGGGGAAAGGCGATGAGGAGTGTGAGGAGAATCGTGGCCAAAGAGCCGATCGCCGCGCCGCGAAGACCCGAATCCAGCGCCGAACTCGACTGGGGATTCGCAAGGAGGCTGGCCCGCAGCCAGGAGCGGAAATACAGCCTTCCATCGGGAAAATCGCTGTCCCTAAAGTCAAATATGGCTTTGCGCTGGAAGACGCTCTGCACGAGGGTCCAGGTCCGCGCGGGTCTTTCCTGGACGATTTCCATCATAACGAGGGAGAGGAGCTCCTCCCTGTTTCTGGATTCCAGGGGCTTGGCTTCTTCCAGCGTGGCAAGATGACGGCGGGTGAGCCCTTCCTTGAGCGTCTCGATGAGGGCGGGAGCTTCCTGGCTTTCCAGGGCGACGCCGTTCCTGGCCAGGCTCGCGGTATCGACTTCCGAGATTACGAGCACATACCCGAAGCTCTGCGAGACGATCGAGAGCACGAGGATGACGAGAAAGAGGACGGAAATCGCCGTGGCGACGAGAAAGGCTGTGCCCCAGCGCGTCGCCTTGGCTTTCCGCGCGCCCAGGTTTTCCGCATGGACGCCGTTCATTCGTACACCTCCCTGCGCTTGCCCACGATGCGGCGGGAGATGAGATTGAGAATCATCGTGATAACAAAGAGGGTGGCGGCTATGGCGAAGAGGCTCGAATAATCGATGGTATCGTAGGAGAGATCGCCGCCCGATATCCTGACGATATGGCCTGTCATGGTTTCGGCCGACTTCAGCGGATTCAAGGTAAGGTTAGGCCCGGCTCCGGCGGCGAGGGCGACGATCATTGTCTCGCCCACAGCCCTCGAGAGGCCGAGGATGAAGGCCGCCGCGAGGCCCGAGAAAGCGGCGGGGACGACCACCTGGGTCGTCACTTCCAGCTTGGTGGCCCCAGTGGCGTAGGCTGCCTCCCTCATCGTGCGCGGCACGGCGGAGAGGGCGTCCTCGCACATCGAGGCTATGAGGGGAAGGATGAGGATGCCCATCACAAGCCCTGCCGAAAGCATATTGTAGACCTGCAGACGGTCCTGCCCGATCATGCCGCGCAGGAGGGGCGTCACCGTGGAGAGGGCGAAATAGCCGTAGACCACGGTGGGTATACCGGCGAGCACCTCGAGGGTCGGTTTCAAGAACTGCCGGACTCCCCAGGGAGCATATTCCGAAAGATAGACGGCCACCATGAGGCCGAGGGGAAGGGCCACGGCCATGGCGATGAGGCTCGTGACGAGTGTGGCCGAGGCTAGGGGGAGGATGCCGAATTTTCCGATTGCGGGCTGCCAGAGGCTGCCCGTGAGGAACTCGACGATGGTTACTTCCTTGAAGAAGGAGAAGGTCTCTTTGCCCAGGATGAGGACGATGCCCGCTGTCGTTAGAATGGAAAAGGCAGCGCAGGAAAAGAGGAAGGCCTTAATGACGGCCTCGCCCGGCCTGGGAG
>JBAQLW010000030.1:0-2084 GCA_049302175.1 Rectinemataceae bacterium | reverse complement strand
CTCGTAAAAGCCTTCCTTGAGATGCGTTCGCCCGTCGGGAGAGGCTGGTATCTTGCAGTTACCGCCGAGGTTCACCCCACGCAGGATGAGGCTTCTCAACGACTCGTCCACGAAATGGTCACCGAGGATTTCCATGTTTCCCCCCATGCGGCCCAGCCGGCAAGCCGAGAAAAGCTTCCGGCGGCGGACATTCGAAGCTGTATTCCTGACCGCTGAACGGATGTTCGAGGGCGAGGAGGTGGGCATGAAGGCAGAGCCTGCCCAAAGGATCGCTCTTTGCGCCGTATCGTGGATCGCCCGCCACAGGATGGCCTGAAGCTGACAGCTGGACGCGGATCTGATGTTTGCGCCCCGTCTCCAGGCTCAATTCGACGAGGGAATAGCGTTGGCCGGCCTCGATCAGCCTCCAGCGGGTGAGGGCTCTCAAGGCCCCTGGCGCGCCGGGTTTTGTCACGTACATTTCGCCAGCCCGGTTTTCGACGAGCCAGCTGTCGAAGAGGCCGCTCTCGCCTTCCATCCGCCCTTCGACCACGGCCGTGTAGCCGCGTTCCTTCACGAGCTCGTTCCAGTTGTCCATGAGACGCTTCTTGGCGG
The DNA here is from genome assembly GCA_049302175.1 of Rectinemataceae bacterium. GTDB lineage: Bacteria > Spirochaetota > Spirochaetia > Treponematales > Rectinemataceae > CAYXUF01. The sequence goes on along the minus strand of JBAQLW010000030.1, from coordinate 1,490 downwards.
CCGCGTGCTTGGCGAAAACCATCACGCCCGAGGTATCGCGGTCCAGCCGGTGCACGACGGCCGCACGTCCTCGCGGATTGACGCGCTGAATATGGGCGGTGACAATATCATAGAGGGTCCTGGTCCTCGATCCTTCGGGCGCGATCACCGAAAGCCCTTCGGGTTTTTCGACGACGATGATGTCCTTGTCCTCGAAAAGAAAATCGATCGCCTGTCCCCGTCTTCCGGAACCCTGTGGCTTGCCCATGCCGTGTCGCTTCTGCCGCATGGCGTATTTTATCTCGCAACACGGCGCAGGACTATAGTGGCGGACCTGGTTGTTCCCAGGCCGCTTCCTCGCTAGGATTGGCGCAAGGAGAACGCAATGGTCATTGAACATTCCGGGCTGGTTACGGAGATAAAGCCGCACATGCGCGAGGGGAAGGGAGAATGCGCCGTCACCGCGCTTGGAGGAAGTCAGCTTCAGAAGCACTTGAGGCTCCTGTCGGAGGTCGTCGTACCCCCAGGCGCCAGCATCGGTCCGCACCCCCATATGGCGGAAACCGAGTATTATGTCATTCTCGAAGGCAACGCGCTCGTGGACGACAATGGAACGCCGGTCAACGTGAAGCCTGGCGACATCGTCATAACGAACGGCGGCGCTACCCACAGCATAGAGACTCTAGGCGACGTACCTCTGAGGATGATCGCGGTCATCGTCACGGATGCCTGATTCAGCCCCCTCTGTTTCCGAATAGTTCGTACATGCAGATTCCTCCGGCGACGACGACGTTGAGCGAGTCGACGTCGGAGGTCATTGGTATGTAGACTTCCCCGCGGCAGATGTCGATGACGTCGGCCGGAAGGCCATAGCCTTCATTGCCGACGACGAGGACGAAGGGGCGCTTCGGGGAATATTCGCTCAAGGGAAGGGCAGACGGAGAGAGCGTGGCCGCCGCGAGATCGAAATTCCGCTCGGCCAATGCCCGCAAGGCCATTTCATCGCAGGCATAGAGGGGAAGCGAGAAGACGTTGCCCATCGAGGAGCGCAATGCCTTGCGGTAAAAGGGGTCGGCACAACCCGGGCCCAGGAGAACGCCTGCCGCTCCCAGGCCAGCCGCCGAACGAATCAGCGCCCCGACGTTTGAAGGATCGGTCACGTTCCAGAGACAGAGGAAGGAACCCTCATGCGCCCCTGGTTTCCGAGGTTCGCCCTCATCCGCCACGAAGGGCTTCAATTCCGGCCTTCTCGCTAAGGCGATCGAACCGTGGTGGAAATTGAAGCCGGCAATTCTGCATATTTCTGCGTGATCGACCCGCTCTACGGGAAAATTCACTTCATGCTTCGCGAGCCAGTCCTCATCGCTTCCCTCCGAACGGACGAGGCCTAGAATCTCAACATCCCCTGCAATCGCCTTTTCGATGACAATGCGTCCTTCGAGGACCATCAGGCCCATCCGCGAAACATCCTTGTCCTTGAGGTCCGAAAACTGGCTAAGGCCGAATTCCAT
>JBAQLW010000029.1:0-1506 GCA_049302175.1 Rectinemataceae bacterium | reverse complement strand
CCCTGTCGAGACGTTCGAGACCCAGATTGTCCACTTCGAGGCGCCCCAGCCCTTCCCTCACGATATCGATGTCGATGATTTCCTTGCCGGCGACTTGTGCGAAATCCCTCATTCGCCTGAGGAGCCTGTTGGCGATGCGCGGCGTGCCCCGGCTCGTCGAGGCGAGGAGCTTCATCGCGTCCCTGGCTATCTTGATTTCCAGTATTGCTGATGAACGGCCTATGACGAGTTCCAGCTCCTCGGCGCTGTAGTAGTCGAAGCGCAAGGAAATGCCGAAGCGGCTCGCGAGCGGTGCCGACACCATGCCCGCCTTCGTCGTGGCGCCGATGAGGGTGAAGGGCGGGACGGGCACGCGGACAGTGCGGGCCGAAGGCCCCTGGCCTATGATCCAGTCCAGCTCGAAATCCTCCATGGCGATGTAGAGCATTTCCTCGATCGCGGGCTTGAGTCTATGGATTTCGTCGATGAAAAAGACGGAGCCCGGTCTGAGGGTTGTCAGGATACCGGCGAGATCCTTGGGCTTTTCGAGGGCGGGCGCGCTCGTGGGCTTGAAATCGGAGCCCATCTCCGAAGCCACGACGAGGGCGAGGGTCGTCTTGCCCAGCCCTGGCGGTCCCATGAGAAAGAGGTGGTCGAGGGGCTCGGCCCGCTCGCGCGCCGCCCGAATGAAAATGGAAAGGTTTTCCTTGATACGCGCCTGCCCCTGGAACTCGGACAGGACATGGGGACGCAAGGATGCTTCGCGTTCGTCCTCAGCGGGATTGTAGTAGGGATCCATGGTTCCGGTTCTTTCGTCGGCTTCGGGGCTTGCGGCTGCGGCTCGCTTCATTTGGAGACCCCCGCCGAGAGGTCGAGGAGGGCTCGCCTGAAGAGCTCGCGTTCGATGTCGGCGCCGGCAGGGAGATCGGCCGCGAGCCTCCGCACAGAGGCCTCGGTTGCCTTTCTGTCGAAGCCCATATCGGCGAGGGCGGCGACGACGTCAATCCATGGCGAAGACGGGGCAGGAGAATTGCCTCCAGCGTCCAGTTCGACGAGCCTGCCTTTGAGGGCGAGCACCATTTTCTGGGCCATCTTGGGGCCGACGCCCGATACTTTCTGGAGAGCGGAGAGATTGCTGGTTTCCAGCGCCACGGAGAGATCGGCTGGGGAGATGCCTGACAGAATTTTTATAGCCTGTTTGGGCCCAATGCCCTCGACCTTCATCAGATCGAGGAATACAGCCCGCTCGTGTTCGGAGGGAAAGCCGAAAAGCTTCATCCCGTCCTCGTAATGATGGAGCCAGGTAAAGACCTCAACCTGTTCGCCCATGGGACCGAAGAGGCCAGCCGCCCTTGTGGGGACGGAAATGTCCCACTCTATTCCGCCAGTGAGGACGAATATCGATGTGGCCGTACGGCCTGAAAGCGTGCCGAGTATTCTGTTGAACATTGGGATGAGTATAGCAGGTTTCTTGATTCACGCGCCAGAGGACAGGATGCCGGCAGGTCCTTCAAAATTGAGACGGCA
>JBAQLW010000028.1:0-12520 GCA_049302175.1 Rectinemataceae bacterium | reverse complement strand
GGCTGGCGGTTCGGCGATGGGATCGTAGATCAGGGTGACAGGATAGGTCTGCGTCTCAATCTTCACGACAGGACACTCGCCGAAGTATTCGGAAAAAACCTCGGCGTTGATCGTGGCCGAGGAGACGATGACTTTGAAGGCAGGGCGCACTTCAAGGACATTCTTCAGAAGGCCGAGGATGAAATCGATGTTGAGGCTTCGTTCGTGGGCTTCATCCACCATGAGGACATCGTATTTCGAGAGGAAGGGGTCGAGCTTCATCTCCTGAAGGAGGATGCCGTCGGTCATGATCTTTATTTTCGTGGCGCTCGTCGTCCTGTCCTCGAAGCGCATCTTGAAACCGACTAGGCTTTTTTTCTCCGGACCAAGCTGCCGTCCTATGAAGTCGCTGACGGAGAGAACGGCGATGCGCCTGGGCTGGGTGACGCCAATGATACCGTGTTCGGCGTAACCGGCTTCGTGGAGTATTATTGGCAGCTGGGTCGTCTTTCCCGAGCCCGTCGGGCTCTCGACGACGATCACCTGACTTTCTTTCAGGGCTTCGAGTATCTTGTCTTTCTGCTGGTATACGGGCAAATCATGAGGATTCATGGGTCGATGATACACGAAATCGCCGGACTATTCCACCGGACTTGAATTACCCTGCCGCATCGCCGCCCGCCACGGTTCAAACCCCGCCATCGCCTGTGCTATACTGCGTCGGCATGGCTCATGATGATCCGGCCTTGAGCAGGAAAGGGATGGCGGTATGGCAGTCTTGAGCGTTGGCGCCCTCACGAATCTCATAAAAAATAGCCTGGAAACCTCCTTCTCATCCGTATCGGTTGAAGGCGAGGTATCCGGCGCGAAGATCTCCTCCTCGGGTCACCTCTATTTTTCGCTCAAGGACAGGGATGCCCTCATCCAGGCGGTTATGTTCAAGTTCCGGCTTTCCGGACTTGATTTTGAACTGGTCGACGGTATCAAGGTGATCGCTCGGGGTGGAGTCTCGGTCTACGCGGCACGAGGCCAATACCAGCTCATCGTCCAATCGATGAAGAAGGCCGGCATAGGCGATATCCTCGCCATGCTTGAGGAACGGAAACAGCGTCTTTCAGCTGAGGGGCTCTTCGACCAGGCAAACAAGAAACCCCTGCCCGCGTACCCCTCGAGGGTGGCTGTTGTCACGAGTCCATCGGGTGCGGCGATTCGCGATATCATAAATGTTCTCAGCAGGAGGAATGCAGGCATCGATGTCCTTCTCCTGCCCGCGCCAGTACAGGGCGATGAGGCAGCCGGCATCATCGCCGCCCGCATCAGACAGGCGAACCGCCTAAGGCTCGCCGATGTCCTCATTGTGGGCAGAGGAGGCGGTTCGCCCGAGGATCTCCTCGCTTTTTCGGACGAAGAGGTAGTACGCGCCATCGCGGCCTCCGATATACCCGTGATAAGCGCCGTGGGGCATGAGATCGATTGGGCTCTCTCCGATTTCGCCGCCGATCTTCGGGCTCCCACCCCATCGGCAGCCGCCGAACTGGTGGCGGAAAGCCGCGAGATTCTGTTGAGCGAGGTGGAGCAGTTCGGCGGCGCCCTCAAATCCTCCATCCTCGCGCGCATCGAATACGCGCGGCTCTCTCTCTCGGCATTTTCTCCTGAGGATGTTGAGACGCGCTTCATGCGCATTCTGATGCCGATCGCGCGTCGCTCGGACGATGCCAGAGACGAATTGTCGGCGGGCATGAAGTATCGCCTGCTCAAGACGGCGCACCGAATCGAGCTCTGCGATTCGAACATGGAGCTCGCGAGCCCAGAGGCGGTACTCAGGCGCGGATACTCCATCGTTCGCAGGAAGGTGCCGACTGAGGCTTGGACCTCAGGAACCAGAGATTTTCCCCTGGGCTTGGGCGAGATAGTCAGGTCGGGTTCGGTGCTGTCGGCCGATGAAACGCTGCAAATCGTGTTTTCTTCAGGCAAGGCCCGCGGTGAGGTAAGGGCGGTCAGAGAATGAAGGATTTTGAGGCCCGGTTGGATCGGTTGGAGTTCTTGGCTGAGCGGATAAAGGACCAGGATCTGCCTCTGGAAGAGGCGATAAAGGTATTCGAGGAAGGAATCAAGCTCTCCAAGGGACTTAAAAAAGAACTCGAAAAAATTCAGGGCAAGGTAGAAATGCTTGTCAGCTCGCCTGAAGTGATCGAAAAGCCTGAGGTTACCCTCTTCGATCCCGTCAATGAAGACTAGCTATGCCCATTTATCAGCGGCAGAAAGCTCCGGTCGCTGTCAGCCAGGTCGATCGAATCCAGTTCCGCCCTTGTTACCCAGGCGATATCGCTGTGCTCCCTCAGTTCCATGATGCATTCCTGGGGGATGTCCACCCACCAGGCCGCCAGCTTCCTTACCACCGAATCACCGTGAAAAAAGCTCCGTCCCAGCAATGAAAGCGGAATGACGCCGATGCCAATTTTCCAGATAGTCACCGCGGCCCGGCTCCCTCGGCATTCAGGATGCGCGAAGCCTCCGCCGCGATATCCGAAGCCTCAAACCACCCCATGGTTTTTGCGAGATTCTTGCCAGCACGTCCATGAGCGATCACGGCGCCCAAGGCAGAATCCCTCAAGGCTTCGGCCACCTCTCTGTCTCCGAGCCGGGCGGCCGGACTCCGTCGCTTCAGCAGTGCCAGGTTTCTGGCGGAGAGTCCTGCTACAAGGCCGGCGAGCACGTCCCCCGATCCCGCGGTGCCCAATTCAGGGCACATGCCGTCCCACACCGCGCTCCGTCCGTCGGGTGAACATATCCAGGTTACATGGCTCTTCATGACAAGGATGGAAGTGAAGGCTTCACAGACTTTCACCATGGCCTGTCCGGCGGTCAATGCGTCGGGGGGAATCCCCAGACTTCCAAGCAATACTTCGAATTCCCCAGGGTGAGGCGTCAGTATGCGGGGAGTCTTGCACGACAAAGCTGTCTTCGGATCAGTGGAAAGAAGCCTTAAAGCGTCGGCGTCAAGGACAAGGGGGATTTTCGATCTGAAAAGCCTCTCCAGAAGATTCAACCTGTCCTTTCCGCGGCCCCAGCCTGGGCCGACGAGGATGGCATCGCAGGTTTCTATATCGTCGCCTGCAGACCATGGCTTGACGATGACGGACTCGAGCGTTGGGGCTATGAGGGGATAGAGGGCTTCGTCGACATACAGTGTGACGTAGCCAGCGCCTGATGATAATGCCGCCTTTGCGCAAAGCTGGGCCGCACCGATCGCCCCAGTCGATCCGGCGAATATCGCGAGCCTTCCCCTGCTCATCTTATAGCCGGAGGGATCACTTTTGGGGAGAAGGCTGGTGAGATCCTTGTCTTCCAGCAGGGATAGTTTGCTGCCGTATTGGCGCATCAGGCTCGCAGGGAAAACGTCGGCTACGGGCATGAGTTGGCCGCAGAGGTGTCGGGCTGAAGGATGGTAACAGGCTGATTTTACGGGCTCAAGTGAAAGGGTCAGATCGGCCGCGACGCAGGGGAAGCCTTCTTTCCAGCCATCGCCGAGGCCTGAGGGCAGATCGATAGAAACGACGAGGATTTCGGGAGCTCGCTTCTTGGCTTCATTCAAGCCCAGTATCATGGACTCGGCCTCCCCTTTGGCCCTGCCGCTCAAGCCTGTTCCGAGCACACCATCGAGGAGGATATCGGTTCCCTCAAGCGTGTCGGCAATAGCTTTCGTCCCTTTCGAATCTACTTGGTCCATATCGGGCCATACCATCAGAGGGAATCCGGCCCGTCTCAGGCTCTCAGCCTGCAGTGCGGCGTTTTCGCCGAGTTCACGCGCGGAGATCAAGGCTTTCTGATCGACGAATCCCGCGCTGAAGGCGTGACGCAGGATTGCGAGAGCATCGGCCCCGTTGTCGCCTTTTCCGCAGAAGGCCACGATCTTTAAACGTTCGCCCTTTTCGAGAAGTTTTGGACGCTTGGCGATTTCAGCCCGCAGAGCGTCCCATATTCTGAGCGAAGCCTTTTCCATAAGTTGAAGCGAGCTCAGCGCCAGGCTCTTCCGCGTGGAATCGTCAAGCGCCCGCGAATCTTCGCAACCGAGGAGAGCTTTCATGCCGTGTCACCTTTCCCTTTTGTTCTTCGCTATGGCTTCCGCCACTTTAATTCCATCCATTGCTGCCGACATTATACCGCCCGCATAGCCGCAGCCCTCGCCGCACGGATAGAGGCCTTTTACGCTACTCTGCATGGATTCATCCCTCAGTATCCGCAGGGGGGAGGAAGTGCGTGTCTCCACGCCGCTCAGCACGGAATCAGGATGGGAAAATCCATGGATTTTCCTTTCAAAAGCAGCGATGCCTTCTTTGATGGAGTCGGATATGAAGACAGGCAGGCAGGCGTTGAGATCAGCGAAGCTCCAGGATCCTTTGGAGCAGGGGGATACGCTGCCTAAGCCTTTTGATGGCCAGCCATCCATATAGTCCTGCAGCCGCTGTACCGGGATCGCAAAGCCGGCCTTTCCGGCATTCGCGGCGACAAAGGCAGCCTTCTCCCATTTTCTCTGGAATTCCACGCCGGCAAGAAGGCCCGGGCTCCCGAAATCCTGAGTCCTTACCGCGGCTACGATTGCCGAGTTGGCATTGCGCCCGTCGCGGGCGAAGTTGCTCATGCCATTGCAGGCTACCATGCCCGATTCGGAGCTTGCGTTGACCACGAAACCTCCGGGACACATGCAGAAACTGTAGACGCCGCGTCCTCCTGACGCCTGGTGCGCAAGCTTGTAGTCGGCCACCGGCAGGTTAGGATCATTCCAGGAAGCTCCGAACTGGCTTTTCTGTATCATTTCCTGTGGGTGTTCTATCCTGAGCCCGATGGCAAAAGGCTTCTGCTCCATGGAGATCCCGCAGCGCACAAGTTCCTCAAAAGTATCTCTCGCGCTGTGGCCAATAGCCAACACGACGCTGGAAGCCTCCAGCCTTTCGCCTCCAGCGAGTTCGACCGCCCGTATCCTGCCGCCTGCGATATCGAAGGAAGAAACCAGCGCGCTGAAGCGGATGCTGCCGCCGAGGCTCTCGATCTTTCTCCTGATATTCTTGACGACTTCGACGAGATAGTCTGTCCCTATATGCGGTTTGTTCACAAAAGCGATTTCTGAGGGAGCTCCCGCTTCCAGGAATTCATCTATCACTTTCCTGTTGCGGTGAAGCTTGTCGCCAACCGACGTGTTGAGCTTTCCATCGGAGAATGTGCCGGCGCCACCTTCCCCGAACTGCATGTTCGAATTCGGATCGAGCAAGCCCGAATCCCAGAATCGGTTGACGGAGGCGATGCGCGCATCGATATCCTGTCCCCTTTCGAGGACGATGGGCTTGAACCCGTTTTCGGCGAGAAGGAGGGCGCAGAAAAGGCCTGCTGGTCCCCCACCGACGATGATCACGGGGGCTTTTTCGATCGCCTCTCCCGCGTTGCTGGCCGGAAATGCATAGTCTTCATAGATTCCCTGAGGCGGGGTGAACTGTGCAGCTAGTACCCCGTTTTTTAGGGGTTTTTTAAGTTCCACATCGAGGGCGTACATCACTCGTATCGCTGATTTTTCCCTGGCATCGAAGGATTTTCGGGCTATATCCCATGAGTCTATGTTTTCTTGCGATGTGCCCATAATAGCGCTTATCGCTTTTTTCATGGCCGATTCATCATGGCCTGGCCGCAACTTGAGCTGCTGTATTCTGTACCTCATTCGACATCCCACAATGAAACCTGCACGTTTTCATCCATTTTAAGCAATGCGTACACGAGGCCTTCTTCCGACACCTTTATCGTGATCATCTCACGCGTTCCTTCGGGAGCTTCGATGCGGACACGCGACTGTACTTTCCCATCAAGGTTCATGAGCCGAACCTCCCAGGATGTATCGTCCTCGGTCGCAGGGTACAGCAGGTAGTAAAGCCTGGAATAAAGGCCAATCAGCTCGGGTGATGGACCCTCCGCACCAGCCGGGGCGATAGGCAGGCTGTTCTCGATATGGCCTGTCCACCCATCCATGGCGAATATCCATGAGCCGGCATACTCGTTCATGGAAATGGCGAGGCTCGCCGAATCGTAGTATTCCCTGTAGAAATCGAGCTTGAGGATCAGCCTGAAGGATGCCCCCTCCGATGCCATCATCATGCTGTCCAGATTTGCATGTATTCTTGTGCTATTCCACGCGCCTTCCGTTTTCGCATCAACCCGCGCATTGCCTTCGAACCCTGATAGTTCGGAGGGTACAGGAAGGGCCTCCCTGCCGATATGAAGGCTCGATAGGAGGTTGCCCGCCCTGTCGAAATGATGCACGAGGAAGGCCGATTCCGTAGCGGAGAGAACGCCAAGACTGTCGTCGGAAAAATCTTCCATCGACATGATGGCGGGGAAAGGTGATCCTCCTGGCCCTTCCTGGCCGATGTAGGCCTCTTCCACGCCCATGGATCCGAACCGCCTGATGATCCTGTCGCAGTACGAGGCCAGATGGACATCGTAGATCCGAAACGAGGCCTCTGCCACCTTGTCCGCGATGTAGATGGTCTGATCCAATCCTACGGCAATTCTGCTCGGCTGTGTGAATGTGACGGGAACAGCATACCTCCCCGCGACTGTCGGCCCTTCGTCCCCGCTTGCATCCCCATCTGACAGGGAAAGCGGCTTGACGATACCGGGAAGGGGGGAAATCGAGGGATCAAAGAAGAGGGCCAACAGGTCACCATATGAAGAAAGCCTCATAACCTTCCTGCTTCCGCCGTCGAGAAGGTGAAAGATACCTTTGCCCATCGTCAGATCGATTCCGTCCCGGCCTTGCGCTGAAAAATCGATCTGGTTTTCCGACATGCCGTATCCCACAGCGAAAAGGTCTTTGCGCTGTATGTTGCCTGCCCTGGAAGATGAACCACAGGCTGTCAGGAGGGATGCCAGCACCAGGAGAGCGAGTGCAGCGAAGGAAGGGCATTTACCAACTCTTCTCATTTCGATATCCATCCTTATCCGTGAACACCGGAAATGTCAACGCCGACAGCCCGGAATGCCTCCGAAGCCGAAGCCTCTTCCTTGACCCTTTCCTCAGCCGGAAGTATTCTTAGCACCATGGCAATAAATCTCCTCACCGCCTTCCTCGGCTCTAAAAAAGAGCGCGACGTCAAGAATCTTCTTCCGTCTCTCCATACGATAAACGCCAAGGAATCCTGGGCGCTTGGTCTTGCGGACGGCGATTTCCCGTCCCGGACGGAGGCTTTCAAAGCCAGGCTGGCAGGCGGGGAAAAGGTGGAAGAGATTCTCCCGGAAGCCTTCGCCCTCGCCCGCGAGGCGGCGCGCAGAGTGCTCGGAGAGCGCCCCTTCGACGTGCAGATCATGGGCAGTCTTGTGCTCCATCAGGGCAAGATCGTGGAGATGAAGACGGGTGAAGGAAAAACCCTTTCTTCCGTGAGCGCAGCCTATGTGAACGCGCTCTCCGGAAAAGGCGTCCACATAGTCACGGTCAACGATTACCTCGCCGAGCGCGACAGCCAGTGGATGGGCAGGATATTCACGTTCCTCGGCCTCACGGTCGGGTGCATCCTCTCCTCCATGGACAACGACGCGCGACGTAAAGCCTACGCATGCGATATAACCTACGGCACGAACAACGAGTTCGGCTTCGACTACCTCCGCGACAACATGACGTGGTCGCCGGAAGCGCGGGTACAAAGGGGTCACAACTACTGTATCGTCGACGAGATCGATTCCATTCTCATCGATGAAGCGCGCACGCCCCTTATCATCTCCGGGGCCGCAGAAGACGACACCTATAAGGTGAACGAAGTGAATCGCCTTGCCCTCTCCCTCACGGAGGTTAAAAAGAATCCTGATACGGGCGAATACCCCGATGAGGCGAATGGTGAAATTGCCGAAGGCGATTACCGCATCGACGAAAAATCCAAGCGTGTGATGTTCACGAGCCAAGGCCTCAATCATGCGGAGGAATTGCTCCAGAGACGCGGCCTCATCAAAGGGAGTCTTTTCGAGGAAGGCAATTTCGAATTTGCCCATTACTTCACCCAGGCGGTGCGTGCCCAGATCCTTTTCCAGAAAGATGTGGACTATGTCGTCCAAGATGGTCTCGTCCAGATTGTCGATGAATTCACCGGGCGAATTCTCCATGGCAGACGCTATTCAGACGGTCTCCATGAGGCTATCGAAGCCAAGGAAAGAATCAAAATCGCTCGCAGGAATCGTACGCTCGCGACAATTACATTCCAAAATTACTTCCGTATGTATGATAAAATATGCGGAATGACGGGGACTGCCGACACGGAAGCCCCTGAATTCAGCAAAATCTACAACCTCGATGTTGTTGTCATACCGTCAAATAGACCTGTCGTCCGCAATGACGAGGATGATCTCGTCTTCCTCAATGAAGCGGAGAAATTCCAGGCTATAAGCGAGGAAATTGAAAAAGCCCACAAGAAAGGCCAGCCCATACTTGTAGGAACGGTTTCCATTGAAAAATCCGAAAAGCTCTCTGCCCTTCTCGCCCGCCGAGGCGTGCCCCATGAGGTGCTCAATGCCAAAAACCATGCACGCGAAGCTCTTATCATCGCCGAGGCGGGAGCCAAAGGATCGGTGACGATAGCGACGAACATGGCAGGCCGAGGCACCGACATCAAGCTGGGAGGCAATCCCGAGTTCAGGGCCAGGCGCAAGGCGGGAACGGAGGCGAGCGACGCGGACTTTTCCCGCATTATGGCTTCTGAATACGATACGTGGAGAAGGGACTTCGACGAGGTGCGTAGCCTCGGCGGTCTCTGCGTCATAGGTACCGAGCGACACGAATCGAGGCGCATCGACAATCAGCTCCGCGGACGTTCCGGACGTCAGGGCGATCCCGGACGTTCGGCCTTTTTCATCTCTCTCGACGACGACCTCATGCGCCTTTTCGGAGGGGAAAACTTCAAGAATATGATGAGCAAGGTGGGCATGAAACCGGGGGAGCCGATCTACCATCCCCTTTTAAATCGAACGATAGAAGGTGCCCAGAAAAAAGTTGAGGAACGCAACTTCGAGATACGAAAACATCTTCTGGAATATGACGACGTCCTCAATCGCCAGCGTGCTTTCATCTATGATCAGCGCGATGCCATCATAAAGGATGACGACCTCATAGGAAGGGTGCGCTCCAGTGCGGTCGAGATGCTCGAATCGATGGTGGCGGAGGCCTTGAGCCGCCAAAAATCAGGCGATAAAGCCGTGGCTTCCGAGCTTCCTCTCATCCTGCGCGATACTTTCGGGGTGGAGATGTCAGCCGCCCAAGTCGCTTCCCTCCTCTCGGCTTCGGCTGGGCAACCCCCCTCGGCCTCGGTTTTCTTCAGCGATCTGCAGAAGAGGTTGACGGCCGACCTCGATGCCAAGCTGGCTGTGGCAGGCGATAAAAATCTCAATAACTTCATACGCTACCAATATCTTCAAGAAATCGACAACAAGTGGCTGGACCACCTTGACACCATGGAAGGCCTTCGCGAGGCCGTCTACCTGCGATCCTATGCCCAGAAGAATCCTCTTCTCGAATATAAGCTTGAAGGCTCCGATATCTTCGAGCATCTCATCGATGCTATCAGGCGGAACATTGCTTCGAAGGTACTCAGGGTACAGATCAAGGCGGAAGAGGAACGTAAGCTACCAGCCAAGGAGAGAGTCGCGACCGCCCACCATGAGAGCTCGGGGCAGTTCGGCGCTTCGGGTATCCAGGCTGCCCAAAGCCGAGGCGGACAGGATCTGCGCCAGGATTCATCCTTATCCAGGAATCCTCAGGGCTCGCAGATTTCAGAGGCTTCCCGGCCGGAAAATGTCACGGTCATGCGCTCAGGCGAAAAAGTAGGCCGCAACGATCCTTGTCCATGCGGTTCAGGCAAGAAATATAAGCACTGCCACGGAAGGTGAGGATGAACAATGTCGCTCAATTTCAGGGAGATCGATCTCGTTTTGTCCGAACTCAGGTTATCGGGCACTAGAATCCAGAAGATTTTCCAGCCTTCCTACGATACTATAATCCTTGAAACTTTCGGCACCGAGGAAGGAAAGAAGGATCTGCTCATAAGCGTGGCTTCTGGCGCCTGCAGGATTCACGGCCTCTCCAGGATGCCCGCCAAGAACGAGCGTCCTCTGCGTTTCATGGAATGCCTTAAATCCAGAATCCGGGGTGGCAGGATAGAGTCAGCTATACAGCTCGCTTCTGACAGGATCGTCAAGATCACCATTTCCATGCCTATGGAGGTGGACGAGGAAGGCCTAGATATAAAGCCCGTCGATCTCGGCCGAACATCCAACGGTATCCCGAGGGCAGCCTCGAACAGCTATACCCTCTACGCCCGACTCTGGAGCGGCGCCTCGGGCAATATCATCCTTGTCGACGATAACAATCTCATCGTGGACGCCTTGTTCAGAAAACCCGAGAAGGGTGAGAGTTCGGGGCTTCCCTGCCGTCTCGAGGAGACCTTGGCCGTTCCCGATCCCGATCAGGTAGCCCAAAAAGCCGCGAAGTTCCAGATACGCGAACTCGAAGGCGAAGGAAGCTTTTCGGAGCGCGTTGAAGCGCATTACAGCGGAAGCGCGGGAGAACTTTCGAGGGACAATCTCATCACTCGGGCTATGGAGAAACACGACAAGCGCGCCGCTCTTCTCGCTGCCAAGGAAGCCGAACTCGGCCTTCTCCTTGAAGACTATGAGGACGCGGAACGGTACAGGCAGATCGGCGACATCCTGATGGCGGGAGGATTCGAATACCCCGCGACAGGAAGGAAGGCTTCCGGGAAGCACGGCTTTATACAGACCCATGATTTCTATGCCAACAAGGTTATTTCCATCCAGATCGACCCATCGCTCAGCTCTGTGGAAAACGCGCAGAAATACTATGAAAGATTCAGGAAAGCCATATCGGGGCTGGACGACATCAAAGCGGAGCTGGCTAAGGTTAAGCAGGCTCGGGAGGAGCTTCACACCTGGATTGAAGCGCTCAAAACCGAACCCGATCCCTTCGCCATAGCGAGGGCTCTAGAGAAAGCGGGTACGGTGCGCGAGAAGTCAATCAAGAAGTATCCCTGCATCTGGCTGGAATACAAAGGCTGGACGATGCTGGTGGGAAGGTCGGCCAAGGAAAACGACGAGCTCCTGAGGCATCATGTCAGAGGTTCGGACCTCTGGCTGCACGCACGGGATTTCTCGGGATCCTATGTATTCGTAAAGGCACAGCGTTCTAAAACCTTCCCTCTCGATATAATGCTGGACGCCGCCAATCTTGCGATCTATTATTCAAAGGCGCGCAAAAACATGGAAGGGAATGTCTATTATACGCAGGCGAAGCATCTTCGGCGCGTCAAGGATGGGCCGAAGGGCCTTGTCATCCCCAATCTGGAGAAGAATCTTTTCGTACGATTGGACGAGATCCGAATCAAAGAACTTCTTGCGTGCTCATCCGGAGGAGAATCATGATACCGCGTCTGAGAAGAGAGGTCGGCTTTGCGGTTGCTTTGGCTTTCGCCGCAGTGGCGTGCGCATCAGCCCAGCAGAACGTCGAGAAGGTTCTCATCACCATTCTCAAGGGGCCTTCAGGCATCGCCAGCGCTTGGATGATGTCCGATCCGCCAAAATCGGCGGGCGTCGATCTGCGATTCGTGACCGCAGCGAGCGCCGACCTGGTCACGGCCAAGTTGGTTTCTGGCGAAATTCAGGGAGGAGTTCTGCCCGTCAATGTAGCGGCGAAACTCTTCAACGCGGGCGTTCCTCTGCAGGCTCTCGCCGTGGTCGGCAACGGCATGGTGAAGTTCCTCAGCAGCGATCCCTCCATACGGCAGCTCGCTGATATCAGCGGCAAGGAAATCTACATAGCCGGACAGAAAGCCACTCCCGACTATCTTTTTCGCTACCTTGCCGAAAAGGAAGGCCTCACCGCCGGCGTCAGCTACAGGGCTCTCTACAATCTAGCCTATCCGGAGATGGCAGCCCAACTGGCTGCAGGTATTATCGACTATGCCGTTCTGCCTGAGCCCTTCGCCACCCAGGCTTTGCTGCTGAATTCATCCATACGCGTGGCCATCGATCTTGACGTCTTGTGGACCGAGCATACAGGCCTTGAAAGCTATCCAATGTCGCTTTTTGTCGTCTCGCGAGGCCTTGCGACCGCCCATCCCCAGCTTATCGAAGCACTTGAGGCTTCCTACGCCGCCTCGATCGAGAGAACCAATGCCGATCCCGCAGCCACGGCTAAACTGGTGGAAACGCTCGACCTCGGCATGAAAGCCCAGGTAGCACAGGTCGCCATACCTGAGTCCAATTATATCTATATCCCGGCTTTCAAGGCCAAGGCGAGCATAGACGCGCTCCTCGCGCTCTTCCTGGCTTCGGATCCACAATCAGTCGGAGGGAAGCTGCCCTCCGACGCTTTCTATGCTCATTAGGCTAAGGGATCCGCCGTAATGCCGAGCAAGCGGTTGATGTCGCTCCAACCTGGACATTCCGATATTCCCAGACGCATGGCCGCCGGCGCTTTAGGCCTGACCATCGGTTTCAG
>JBAQLW010000027.1:0-4614 GCA_049302175.1 Rectinemataceae bacterium | reverse complement strand
TTACCGACAAGCCTTGGCGAAGCCCGGCTACCTATAACCTCATAGAGAAGAGCCTCGGCGAAAAATGGCCGGTACAATCCCTGGCCACGAATGACCCGGGCAGACTGCACGACTGGATCGAGGCGCTAAAAACTGAATATCGACAGAATCTCTTTGTATTCAATATCGCGGAATTCCTCGACGAGAAGAACAAGAAGGGCTTCCTGCCCGCTCTCCTGGATGAATGGAAAGCACCACACCTGGGTTCATGCGCGTCTACCGTCACCTTGGGACTGGACAAGCACGAGACGAAGAAGCATCTTCTCGCGGCGGGGATCCCCACTCCTCGGTACTTTGTCGCGAGGAACCTTGACGCAGGACTGGCCGAACAGGCGGAAAAAATCGGATTCCCTCTAATCGTCAAGCCAAGCCTTGAAGGTGGACATATCGGGATCAGCGACAATTCTATCGTATGGAATCAGGACAGCCTGAAAGGGGCGATAGGCCTCATCTCCGAGGAATATAGCCAGCCCGCCCTCGTGGAGGAATATATATCGGGAGAGGCCATGCGGGAATTCAGCGTCGGCATTATCGATGGCAAGAAACGGTTGTTCACGCCGATTGAGATCGATTATCCGGCCATGAATGTCAGGACACCTATATTGAGCCATGAAACAGCCCTGAAGGACCTCGAGAAGATCAAGGCCGTGGGTTTTGAGCCCATCCGCGATGAGATAATAGAACTTGCGGAGAAAACCTTTTTGGCGGTCGAAGCAAAAGATTACAGCAGAATCGATATCCGCATGAACGATAGAGGCTGTTATGTCCTGGAGATAAACATCATGCCAGGCTTGGGTCCGCACAGTTTCATCCCTGAATCGATTCAATCGCTGTATGGAATCGGCTACAGCCGGCTGATCCAGACCTTGGCCGAGAATTCCATGGCGAGACAGGGCTTCCCTATTTCGTCTTGAGATACTTCTTGATGAGACTCAGCTTTAGGTCCCGCAGCTTCGTCGACATGGAAACCTTGTAGACATGGGGATTGAGCTGTCGGAGATAGGTTGTGTCGAATGACTTCAGCCGCCCATCCATGTATTCCTGGCTGGCTTTCAGGATGGGTTGGCCTGGAACCTTGACGCCCTTTTCCATCATCGCGGAGAGAAGAGGCTCGACCCTTGCCGGAACGATACTCAGTCGACGGTAATCGCCCAGAGGATGGTTGGCGACTATCTCTGTCCCCGCCCTGGGTTCCTCGTCGGCGAGCGTGATAAGATCGAGCCGGGCTGTATCATTTTCATCATAGAGACGGAAAAGGTTCTTCCGTCCAGGATTCGTCGATTTCTCGGGATTCTCGGAAACCTTCATCACTGCCTTTTCGGTCGCCCCGCTCTTCATGGCCGCGAGTTTGTAAACGCCCGTAAAAGCCGCCTCATCTCCGCCGGTGACGAGTTTCGTGCCGACGCCCCACATGTCTATGGGTGCGTGTGAGGCCACGAGGTGCTCGATGATGAATTCATCGAGTTCATTGGAGACGACAATCCAGGCATCCTTGAATCCGGCATCGTCGAGCTTTTCTCGCACCTTGCGGGTGAGATAGTCGATATCGCCAGAATCGAGGCGGACTCCGAAGGTGTAGCCTTGGGCTTTGAGCTCCTTGCCTACAGTGATCGCGTTGAGGATGCCCGACTCCAGCGTATTGTAGGTGTCGATGAGGAAGACGGCGCTGGCCGGGTAGATTTCAGCGTATGCCCTGAAGGCTTCCAATTCGGATGGAAAGGACATCACCCATGAATGTGCCATGGTCCCGAGCACGGGCACGCCGAAGAGTTTGCCCGCGAGTGTGTTTGAACTGCCGTAGGCTCCACCTATGAAGGCCGCCCTCGCGGCTGATATGGCGCCGTCGGCTCCCTGAGCCCTGCGCAACCCGAACTCCATGATCTTGCCCCTGCCCGAGGCGAGCCATATGCGCGCCGACTTGGTGGCGATGAGGCTCTGGAAGTTGAGAGTGTTGAGCACGAGGCCTTCCACGATCTGCGCCTGCACGAGATCGCCTTCGACGCGGACGAGAGGTTCCTGGGGAAATACTATCTCTCCTTCCTTGACCGAAAGAATATCGCCCCTGAACCTGAAGCCCGACAAGTAGTCGAGGAAGCCAGCGTCGAAGATGCCGAGTGATTCGAGATAGGCGATGTCGTCCTGCGAGTAATGAAAATCCTCAAGGGCTTCAAGGAGGGTGCCCATGCCGGCAAAAACGGAGTATCCACCCGAAAAAGGCTGCCGCCTGAAAAAGTAATCGAAGGCTACGCGATGGTCGTTGGTGCCCTGTTTCCAATACCCCTGGGCCATAGTGAGCTCGTAAAAATCGGTAAAGAGGGCGCTTTTCATGATTCCGTTCATTTTATTATCTCTTTCAGAGCGAGCAGGCGGCAGCCCGCGGCCTTCATGGTTTCGATGGCTTTCTTCGTATCGCCGGGAGCGGCTTCGACGCCCCTCGTTCCTTCGATGACCAGGTCGACATCGAAGCCGAGAGAGCGAGCGTCGATCGCTGTGGCTTTTACGCAATAATCGGTGGCCAAGCCCAAAAGTACAATCGAGGTGATGCCAAGGGCTGAGAGCCAAGCGGCGAGTCCCGTGGAGGTAACCCCATCGTTCTCAAAGAATGCCGAATAGCTATCGAGTTCCCGACGTGTGCCCTTGCGCAGGATCAAGCGGGCGAATTCGGTTCGCAGAGCGGGATGAAAATCGGCTCCCTTCGATCCCGCGACGCAATGGTCAGGCCAGAGGACTGCCGGAGGGTCCTTGCCTTCATCGAGGGTATAGGGCTTTTGACCTGTCGATGAGGCAAAGGATATGTGGCCGGAAGGATGCCAATCCTGGGTGAGCACGGAGATCGGCATGAGCTCCAGCAGCGTGTTGGCTGCGGGCAGGATCTCGTCCCCCCCGGGAACCGCGAGGGCGCCGCCGGGACAAAAGTCATTCTGAAGGTCGACGACGATGAGGGCGGCTTTCTTGGAAATTTCGTAGTCCAGTGTCCCGTGCTTCATAGTGCTTTAACTATACTAGCATAAACCGATTTCGGAAAGCGCCGCCGCGAAGGCAACCCGGATCTCATTTCCTCCCGAAAGAGAACTCCAGTTCCAGGAGGGGTAACTCATGAGGGCTGACATCCAGACTATAGCCATCTTTCGGGCACTTCATGAGGATGGAAAGTTCGCCCGAAGCACAAAGTCGAAATTTCTGGGCTATCGATCCCTTCATGATCAATACCGATTCTTCTGCACCCATTTTTGACGAGATCAGAATTTGGGCTTTTCCATTCCTGACCCCACTGTTCGCGCTTCCCTTCCACCCGATACCGCATTCAAAATCGATAGAACCGAGATGAAGCCTTTCCGGGTAAAGCCCGGATGCCTGACCCGGCATGGACGGGATTCCACTATCCATGATGACTCCCTGACCCTCTGTGTCACCGGTCTCGCCAAACACATCGCCTATGCTGTCATCGCTTCGCGCAAACCGGGCGGCGATCGCGGCACCGATAGTCGGACTAGCGGCGCCTTTGGCGACCTTCCAAGCCAGATCCGCGCAGCGAAGGCTGATAGAACCGTTCTCAAGACCATACTCGTCGGCGGCAAGACGGGCGCCAAGGGTGAAGACATCCAAAACCAGATCGAGAGAACTCTTCAGGAGATCTGTTCTCCATAACCAGGGATACAGTTCAAACACCGGAACCGCGGTTTTCAGGCGAGGCCGTCTTCCTGCCCCGCTCCTTGGATCGGTCAGGGAAGCGATCGCGCATCTCGCGGCAAGTTTCCATGGTTTGATCCGAATCGAAGCTTGGGCATCGGCTAAAAAATCGTAGAGAGCGCTTTCTCCCTCATGGGATTTGTATGCGGGATTTGAGCCGAAGAAGAAAGCGTTTATGCTCAATGCGGCACGAGCGTTTTCTGGAGCGATCCCTGCTTCGAAATCGAGAGAAGCAGCCCAGCCGGGGCTTTCCAGGTAGCCTCCGCAGACCGAAGCCCAGGTTCCGGCGAGGATTCCGCCTTTTTCCCGGCTCGCGGCAGAAGAGAGGACGAAGTGCGTCGAACCATGTTCGAAGGATTCACCGGCGCGCCAGCCGTCACCCGGGGCTTCTCGCGGTCTGTCGGTCAGGCTCGCCGCGATTCCCGCAGAAAATTCGCCGAACCGTTCAGTGTATTCCAGACCTCCGAACCGGAAGGATTCTTGAAGGATCACTGGCAGGGTAACTTCCGATACTCGTTCCATCGCACTCCCTGGCTCGCAGAGCATAAAAAAAGCGAGGCCACCCCAAGTTGTTCCGAAAATCTGCGAGCCGGAAGCCTGCCCTCTTTTCGCTGTCCATAGCTTTATCGGTATTGTTGCGCGCTCGGTGTAAGGCTTTGTCCTCAGCGCGAAGCCTCCTTCGATCGTCCCCGACCCCAGGAACATCTCGCCATCGCCAAGGTCGGCGGAAAAATGCGCGCCTCCAATCCTGAACCCATCAAGCGATATGAACATCCCGCTCTCCGCATTTATGGCGCCTCCCGAGCCTAAGACAATCTCGGCACTTGGCGAGTTCGCATCGAACGATAGCTTGCCCGACAGGCTTGTGCCTGGATTGCCCCACAC
>JBAQLW010000026.1:0-9931 GCA_049302175.1 Rectinemataceae bacterium | reverse complement strand
ACATGGGGCGCCGGCGTGCCGTCGCCCCCCGAAGGCCCCCCGAGGGCCGCCCGGGGGGCCTTTTTTATGCTCTCAGGCCTGGATCCGTCGGCCGCGCCTTTCCAGGGCGGCGAGGACGGCGTGGAATCGCTCGGGCTCGGGAGCCTTGAAGAGCATCGGTTCAGCGATGCCTGGAAGCGCGATCCTGAGGCGACGGGCGTGGAGCATCAGGGTGGCATTGGGAAAAAGCTGGTCCTTTTTGCCGTAGAGAGGATCGCCCAGGATGGGGCAGCCCAGGCCTGCCATATGAACGCGCAGCTGGTGTGTCCTCCCCGTCCTGGGATAGAGGGCGACGAGGGCATAATCGCGCCGACTTTCAACCGACCAGCGCGCGAGGACGCGATAATCCGTCGAGGCTCGCTTTCCCCCCGCCTCCCCGCCTGCGAATTTCTTCCTATTGTTCCTGTCGCGCGACAGATAGTTCTCAATATGCCCCTCGTCTGCGGCGGGGGCTGGCGCGACGACAGCCCAATATTCCTTGCGCGTCGTCCTGTTCTTGAACTGGGCTGAGAGGTATTCGTGCGCCTCAGCGTTCCGTGCCACGATGATGACGCCCGAAGTATCCTTGTCCAGCCTGTGGACGATGCCTCCGCGTGGCGCGGAGAGCCCTCCCTTCCTCTCGGCGTCCAGCCATAGGGCGGCATTGGCCAGCGTTCCCCTCCAATTGCCGTTGGCGGGATGGGTCACCATACCCTGCGTCTTGTTGAACACGAAGACGTTTCCATCCTCGTAGAGAATCTCCACATCGAGCTTTTCGGCTTCAAGCTTGTGGATGGGCTCATCCGTCCAGCTCAGTTCGAGCCTATCACCCGGCATGAGGCGCCGGGAAAATTTTTCCGTCTTTCCATTGACGATAAGATTGGCTTTCCTAGCCTTCAGCTGGGATCGGGTGAGTATCCCCACCTCATCGGCTATATACTTGTCGGCTCTCTGCCCTCCCTTGCCCGCAACCCTACCCGACCAGGTACGAATCATGGCTAGATCGGAACTCACCGAGGGTTCTCCTGGACGTAGACATCCATTTTCGGGTAGGGGATTTCTATTCCCTCCTCAGCGAAGCGCTTGTGAATATCGATAATAATCGAGTTTTTAACCTCCAGAAGCTTTGAGATCTCGAACCACACGCCGAATAGAATATTGATGCCCGAAGCGTCGAATTTATCGATAAAAATGAGGGGGGCGGGATTATCCAGAACATGGATGTTTTTCGCCGCGATATCCTGGAGCAAGTTTTTCGTCTTCTCAAGATCGGACGCATAGGAGACGCTCACCCAGATATCCAGCCTGCGTATGGGAAATCTGGAAATATTGATGACATTCGTCTTTATGATTGTCTCGTTCGGTATGCGGACAAAACGGTTATCGAATGTCTGGAGCTTTACCGAGAGAAGGTCGACCGACATGACCACGCCTGTTATATCGCCAACCTGGATGGCGTCGTCTATCTGAAAAGATTTTTCAGAGATAAGGAATAGCCCGCTTATGAGGTTCGAAACCGATGTCTGCGCCGCGAACCCGATGGCGATGCCCGCTATTCCCGCGGCTCCGAGGAGCGCTGACAAATCCACGCCGAAGGCTTTCAGGAGGGTGGTCGCGGCGATCACATAGCCCAGATATCGGATACCTTTCTTGATCATGAGGGTCCGCGTTTCCGGCATCGTCTTTCTGATCGTCCGCGCGGCTATGGTCTGGAGAATCCTGGAAATAACCAGGATGAGTATGAGGACTAGGCCAAGCCCGAGCGCTTTCCGCCAGGATTCGGGCTTCAGGAGATCGCCCACGATACCCTTGAGGAAATCTGGTATCCAATCGGTATTCATGATTCCCTCCTCCTATATACCTGTGATGCTTCGAAGGAAGCTCACGCCGCGGCGGACGAAAACCTCGCTGAGGCCTGTCTTCTTCGCCGCGTGGACCTTGGCAAGCTCGCGAAATGCCTTGTCATCGATGCTGTTTTGGAGGGAGCCGTCGGCCGTGGCCGTTATGACGACCGTATCCGATACGAGGCTTTGTCCTTTCTCGTAGAGATTCATGAGTTCGGTGAACACGGCCATCCTGCTCAGGTCCACGGCCTCTTTTGAGCGATTCCGGACGACAAGCCTGCATTGGATGAGGGAACGGCAACGCAGGTACTTGCTCGATGCTTCCCCCGAAGTATCGTCGGTTTCGCTGGCGGCCCCAACTTTGCCAGCACCTCCAGCCTTGCCCGCGCCTCTCATTTCCCTGTCGAATGACTTTTCCCCATTGCAGTAAGGATCTAGCTCGATCGGCAGGGAGAGACAGAGATCCCCCGCCGTTTTGTCGCCGAACCAGGTGTTTGAAACCGTAAAAGGCGAGGCCTGATGCAGAATCGCTCCCCCCTCCATCTCGAACCTCAGCAAGGGCGGGAGAGCGATGGCAAACCATGCTTCCGAACCCGGCATTATCTTGACTTCGTTGCGCGCCGACACGAGATAGGGAACCTCGCTGAGGCTCGGGCTCAGCCCTATCCGCTTTCCGTTCGATACGGCTAAGGTAAAGGCAAGTTTCGGCGCTTCCTCGCTCTCGGTCGGTCCACTGCTCCCCGGATCGATACTCTTGAAGGGAATGGGCTCCGCGGCAAACTTCCATTCTTCGCCGTTCTTCCTGAGCCAGACGGAAGCCCCATCAAGTTCCCATCTATACCAGCGCATTTCCTTCGGTTCGAAATAGTTCCACATGAACCTATGATACAGGATGAGATCGAAGATGTCATTCGCTTTATAAAGATGGATCAGTCGTCCGGGGTGGATTCTTCAGGGGGGCGTTTTGCGTGGCCATGGATCCGTGGTCCGTATTCCACATTCCACAGGAAAAGACCCTGGGGAGGCGCTGTCGGACCTGCAAGCTTTCTGTCACGGCTTTCAAGAATATCCCTCATAAGACGCGCAGCCTCCGCTTCGTCCAAGGCTTTGGGCTCAAAAAAAACCATCGTCCCGACAAGGGAGCGTACCATCCTCCACAGAAAGGCGTTGGCTGACACCTGGTACACAAGCTTTTCACCCTCGAACCAAAAACTCGAATCCTGAACGAAACGGCATTTCGAAAGGCTGATGTCCTTGGCGGAAGCGAAGGCCGAAAAGTCATGCTCGCCCAAGATCACCGAAGCCATCGCGTTCAGTTTTCCGATCGAGGGCTGGGAGGAAACGCGCCAGGCATAGCGTTGGGAAAAAGCGTCCCGCGCCTCGCCGCGGAGTATAAAATACCTGTATTTACGCAGGGAAGCGTCAAAGCGCGCATGGAAGCCGGGGGGAGCATCGCCCGCGGCCAGTATGCGGATGTCGCGCGGCAGGAGCTGATTGAGGGCAGGCAGGAATTTACCCGCAGGAATGGAGGCGATATCGGTAAAGAAGCCAGCTGTCTGGCCGAGGGCGTGCACTCCCGCATCGGTGCGCCCGGCTCCCGTAAGCCCTACGGGATGGCCATGCATCTTCTCAAGGGCCTTTTCCAGTTCTTCCTGGACTGACCTCGCGTTCTTTTGGCGCTGCCAGCCTCCAAAATCAGTGCCATCGTAGGAAATGACGAGCCTGATGGACCTCCTCGTCATGCTTCGTTCGCCCTTTTCTCTATGACGACGAGAGCGACGGCGTTTTCCCCTTCGTGGGTGAGGGAACAGTGGATGACTCCTCCGCCCAACGTTTCGAAACGCTCCATCGCCGAGCCTTCGAGGATGATACAGGGCTTGCCGTTATGGTTGTTGCGAACGAGGATATCCTTGAGTTTCATCAGGGTTAGGCCCGTTCCCATCGCCTTCCCCAGGGCTTCCTTCGCCGCGAAGCGCGCGGCGAGGGAGAGCGCGAAACCTCCGCCCCGCGATTTCGACGCCGCGATTTCCTCGGCGTGAAAATAGCGCTCGACGAGACCTGGTATCGCTATCCAGCGCTGGATGCGGTTGACATGCACTATGTCGATGCCTATTCCCGTTATCAATTCGGACTCCTGATCATTGGGGCAATGGGGCAATGGATCCAGAAATTCGCCCTCCCGTACCCGCCCCGATAGACTGGAGACTCACTGTGAGGCTCTGGGGCTCATAGGTTTCCATCACTGCACCTTCGGGTGCCTTGACGATGACATCGACCGCATAGGTCCCCGGTTTGGTGAAAGCCGACAGGTCGATGGAAAGCAGGGTTTTCTGGTCAAACCCGGCGAGGGCTTCTTCCGGAATTCTCATCCGCACCTGGCCTGTCGGGAGCATGTCGGCGATGGCGAGCGAGGGGAGGAGACCCTCCGGAATGATGGTGATATTCACGAAATTCATGACATCCAGAGACTTTCGAACCTTGGCCGTGAAAATCACGGCCTCCCTGTCTTCGAGCGTGAGCAGGCTCTCCTTTTTGAGCAGGCGCACATTGACGGTGAAGTCGGATTTCTTTCCGCTCAGTTCTATCGTATCCGTCCCTATCTCCGTCGTACGGGCGACGAGACCGGCGGGGCCGGAGATTGTCACTACTGCCGGACTGAGATCAAAGGTAGCAAGTTCGAAGCCGGATTCAAGGAAGCCTTTGAAGGAGGGCGTCACCGGCACTTTCTTCATAACCCGCCTCTCAAGACCGATGGCGATCTCCGCCGGCTCCGGATGAATTTCCAGCGGATCGGCCGTAAGGGCATTCCCTCGCTTCTCGAGTCGGATGGGAGCCTTGAATACTCCCTCGCTCTTGTATTCCGCGAGATCCAGCGAGGCGGAAATCTCGTCCTCGCGAATGCCATAGATCGCGTCACGTTCTCCCCGAAGACTCACACGCACCATACGCGGATACTGGCTGGAGGGAGCCATCTCGTCGTTGATCGAGACCGTCAAGGGTATATTTATCGTCCTCTGTTCGAGTCGAGTGAGGTTGAAGAACAGAGTCAGGAGGAGGGCTACGGCCAGGGAAAGAACCTTGGCGGGCCAGTCGGCGAACATGGTCTTAAAGAAGCGCTCAGGCTTCATAATGCTTTTCCTCTTCCGTTGTCGCAGCCTCTTCGCCCTCGAGAAGCTTCTGCAGCTTTACCCTCAGCTGTTCGCCCGATATTCCATAGTAGAGCTTCGAATCGTAGGCCAGGGAGATGGCGCCCGTTTCTTCCGACACGACAAGGACCACGGCGTCGGATTCTTCGGTGATGCCGAGGGCCGCGCGATGACGGCTGCCGAAGCTTTTCTTGATATCCTGCTGGTCGGAGAGGGGAAGGAAGCAGGCGGCTGCAGCGATGCGATTATCCTGGATGATCACCGCTCCATCATGGAGTGGATTGTCGTGGCCGAAAATGGTGACAAGAAGGCTCGTAGTCAGCAGGGCGTCAAGTCTGATTCCCTTGTCGATAATCTCCTTCAGGCCGACATTCCGGTTGAAGACGAGAAGGGCTCCCCGCTTCGTCTGCGCCAGAATCTCGCAGGCAGTGACCGAGGCTTCAATCTGGCTGGCGCGGGGCTGGCTGTTGGCTCGGAAGAGCCTACCCTGTCCGAGGTGCATGAATATCTTCCTCAGCTCTGGCTGGAAGATGATGGCCAGACCAATCACCAAGCCTGGAGCCACGATTCCCAGAATCCACGTGACCGTGGAGAGCTGGAGGAAAAAGGCTCCCGCGTAGATGCCTGCCAGAAAAAGAATTCCCTTTACGAGCTGGACAGCCTGTGTTTTAACCAGGATCTGGTAGGTGTTGTATATGAGGAAGGCAAGAAGGAGCACATCGAGGACGGGCCTTACATAGGCTGTGAACAGAGTGCCTACGACGTTCAGGTCCATTACCTCTCCTCCTGCCTTTGTCTCGCGGCGGTGAAAACCGTAAGGGCATCTCTTGTTGCCGCTACATCGTGGACCCTGAAAATGTCGGCGCCCTGATCCCAGGCGGCGCAGGCTGCCCCAAGGCTTCCCGCGAGCCGCCCCTCGACGGGCTGGCCGGTGAGCTCACCGACAAAACGTTTTCGCGACAGCCCCACAAGGACAGGATACCCGCAACCGGCCAGCAGATAAAGCCTCCGCAGCAGGTCGAGATTGTGGGCAAGCAATTTGCCGAAGCCAATACCGGGATCGAGGACAATGCTCGACTGCGAAATGCCGGCATCGAGAGCCCTCCTCACAGAGGCGAGGAGAAAATCCCTTACCTCGATGGAGCAGTCATCATAGCTCGGATCGCTCTGCATCATGGCCGGGCTTCCGCGCATATGCATGAGGACGACGGCCGCGCCGTAACTGGCGACGGCCGTGGCCATGCCGGGTGCGTCGAGCGCGCCGATGTCGTTTATGATGTCGGCCCCCTCGTCCAGCGCTGCGCGGGCGATATCGGCGTGCCGCGTGTCCACGGAGAGCAGGGCTTTCGACCGCATCCTGAATTGTCGTATGGCGGGAATGAGCCTGCGAGACTCCTCTTCGGGACTGACAGGCTCCGAACCAGGCCTTGTCGATTCGGCACCGAAATCGAGTATCTCGGCCCCCTCTTCCTCGAGCGTGAGCGCCCGTTCGGCGGCCTGAACAGGGTCAGGCCTGCGGCTCTCGCCAAAGAAAGAATCGGGCGTCACGTTGACGATGCCCATGATCACCGGCTTGAGGCCGAGTTCGAGCGTTCTACAGCCTGGCAGCGAAAGGTAGCGTTTCATACACCCTCACAGCTTCATACTCGCCGGCTCTCTTGCCGATCGAGGAATAGAGTCCTTCCTCGTCGAGGCCCGCGTCACGCAAAATCTCGTCGCGGCTGGCCTGGGCCGGCGGCATCGCGCCGAAACCTAGAATCGTCACCGCGACATTGATCGATCTCCTGGCGAGTATCGATATGATCGTCTCCCCTACCCCGCCCCCGCGCAAGCCTTCCTCGGCTGTCAGAATCTCTGAATAATGCTGACATATACTGGCGAGGTATGCCTCATCGATAGGACTTACAAAGCGAAGCGAATACACGTCGACATATATACCCTTTGCGGCGAGCCGGTCGATAGATTTCGCCGCCGTCTGGGCGATAGGTCCGAGGGCGCAGACAAGGAGGGTGGAATGGGGATGCGTCCTCAGGAAGACTCCTCTTCCTGTCACTATCGGATCCACGGCGACCGCCTCGGCGCACTCGATCCTCGCCTTCGGGAAGCGGAGGATGACAGGGCCCCTCTGCGCGAGAGCGAAACCGAGGAAAGCCCGCAGTTCGACTCCGTTCGAAGGCGCCATCATCGTCACATGCGGCAGACTCTTGAAAAGCGCGATGTCAAAGAAACCCTGATGCGTCTCGCCGTCTTCGCCCACGGCTCCGGCCCTGTCCATGGCGAAAATGACATGAAGATTGGGAAGAGCCACGTCATGAAGCACCTGGTCGACGGCTCGCTGCATGAAGGTCGAATAGATGGCGACGACGGGAAGAAGCCCCCCCTCGGCAAGCCCGGCGGCGAAGGTCACTGCGTGCTGTTCCGCAATTCCGACATCGTAGACCCGCGAGGGGAATTTCCTCGCCATTTTTTCGAGTCCCGTACCCTTGGTCATGGCCGCCGAGATGGCGACCAGATCCCTCCGCTCGCAGGCTAATTCGTCCATCGCCGATCCGAATACCTCGGTGAATGTCGGCTGCAGAAGGGCAGTATCGGCGCAGAAAGGCGATACGCCATGGAATCGTTCAGGATCCTCTTCGGCAGCCTCGACACCCTTGCCCTTCTTCGTCACGACATGGACGACGATGGGACGTTCCAGCTTCTTTACCTGGCTGAATACGCTCAGCAGAACGGGGATATTATGGCCATCGATGGGGCCGACATATTCGAAGCCCAAATCGGAGAATAGATTCTCTTTGAAGAAGATAGCCTTCACCGCTCGCTTTCCTCGCACGATCAGATTGAGGAAACGGCTGCCGAAATGCGGTATGGAAACAACGAAAGAGTCGAATTTCCTGCGAAAGCTTTGATAGTGCACGCTTGCGGCCAGCCTGGATAGGTAGCGGGAGAGTGCGCCGACATTGGGGGAGATGGACATCTTATTGTCGTTCAGGACTATGATGAGGGGTAAACCGAGCTGAGCGACGTTCGTCAGGCCTTCGAACGCCATGCCTGCGGTGAGGGCTCCGTCGCCGATGACGGCGATAACCCGTCCTTCTTTCCCCAGGCGCTTCCGCGATTCCAGAAGGCCGAGGGCGGAGGATAGCGATGTCGAAGAATGCCCTGTATCGAAAATGTCATGGATGCTCTCGGACCTTTTGGGAAAGCCGGAAAGACCTCCCTTCTTCCGAATCTGCCCGAAGAGTTCCGACCGCCCCGTGAGAAGCTTGTGCGTATAGCACTGGTGTCCCACATCCCAGACGATAGCGTCGCGCGGAGAATCGAACACTCTATGCAGAGCGATGGTCAGCTCTATCACGCCGAGGTTGGAGGCCAGATGCCCTCCGTTCGCCTTGACGGTGTCCGCTATCCTGTGTCGTATCTCTTCCGCGAGGACACGCAGCTCCGGTTCCTTAAGCTTTTTGACATCTTCGGGCGATTGTATGCTATCCAGCAGACTCATGTTTTCAGAGGATAGCACCAAATCACCTCTTTTGCCAGATATGCCGCCTGAAGTAGACTTCTGTGATGAGCGAGCCAATCCTGCGCCTCCATCTTTCCTCTGCCTTGCATGAAGACGGCATAAGGGCCTTCCAGCCCGAATCCATCCTCCTGGCCGACGGGGACGGAGGTCCCCGGCTGCGCCGCCCTCTGCCATCGGGAGACGAGTCTCCCGGCACCGTAGCCCCGGGAGACTATGTGTTCAGGCAATGGCGAACATCCTCCTTTCCATCGATCGAGGAAGGCTTCGAGGATTTCATCAGACAGGTGTGGTGGGAAGGGGAAAAAACGGAAGGCCCATGGATACTCCGCGTCGTCGTCGAGGACGATGACAGGGCTTACCAGGGCCTGCGATTGATCAGCAAAAGCTGAAGGCTATTCGATAATGCCGTAGATTCTCCGTACGCCGGCGCTGGAGGACTGCTCTTTCTGTATCCTGAATTTTCCGATGAGCCCTGTATGCGCGACATGGGGGCCACCGCAGACTTCCTTGGAAAAATCGCCCATGGTATAGACCTTCACCATCGATTCATATTTCTCGCCGAAGAGAGCCATGGCGCCCGAGGCCTTCGCCGCGTCCAGGCTCATCATCTCCATCGTCACCGGCAGATCGCGCCGGATCTGCTCATTGACGAGCTCCTCGACCCTAGCGATCTCTTCCTTCGTCATCGGGGCGGGATGGGAAAAATCGAAGCGGAGCCGCTCCGTCGTGATATTGCTCCCCTTCTGCGCGACATGATCGCCCAGGACTACCCTCAGCGCCTTCTGGAGAAGGTGGGTCACGGAGTGGTACTTTGTCGAGATCTCGGACTGGTCAGCCAGCCCGCCCTTGAAAAGCTGCTCGCTTCCTGCCCTGGATAGTTCCTGGTGCTTGCGATACGACTCGTCGAACTCGGCCCTGTCCACCTTGAGACCGTGCTCTGCCGCTACTTCGTCGGTCAGCTCGATGGGAAAACCGTAGGTGTCGTAGAGCTTGAAGGCCAGCCTTCCCGACATGATCTTCTGGGGATTTCTGAGAAGGTTGGGCAGCATTTTCTGGAACTCGTGTTCGCCTTTGATCAAGGTTTCGAGGAACTTTTCCTCCTCGTTGCGCAGCTCATCCAATATGCGTGCCCTGTTCTCCAGGAGTTCGGGATAAGGAGCGGCGTAGTTCTCGACGACGCTGGCGGCGGGGGCCGACAGGAAAGCGTCTTCGATGCCGAGCTTGCGGCCGTGGCGGACTGCCCGACGGATTATGCGCCGGAGGACGTAACCCGCGCCCACATTCGAAGGCAGCACCGCTTTTGGATCGCCCAATATGAAGGTTGCCGTCCTCACGTGGTCGGCGACGATCCTGAAGCTCCGGTCGAGTTCGGGGTCGTTTCCGGCGGCGCCATAGGTTTTACC
>JBAQLW010000025.1:0-6352 GCA_049302175.1 Rectinemataceae bacterium | reverse complement strand
TGGTTGAAGCTTCTGGGGCAAAATCCACGGATATGCAACAGCCGGAGGATGTCCACAACTTGAGCGCCAAATGTGCGCAGGCCGCGGATAATTGGGAACCAGTCGCCAATCGTCTGTGGAACGAGCGAAATTGACATTTAAAAGGAGATAGAAATGGAGAATGCGACACAGGAACGCATCTTGATGCAAGCGAGAGATCTCTTTTTCAAGAAAGGCCTTCTACGCGTCACTATGGATGAAATTGCTCTCTCCTGCGGCATTAGCAAGAAGACGTTGTATATATATTTCACTAACAAGGAAGAACTACTTCATGCAATAATCACCGATTTTCGGCAAAAACTCGTGGGACAAATGAACACGGTACTTGAAAACAAGGCCATACCCCTGCTGGAACGACTTAAAAGTGCCATTGGCATAATTATAGGTACCTGGACTGACTTTGGATTTGCTTTTCTTGATGACTTGAAACGGCTCTATCCTGCGTTCTGGAAAGAAATACGGGAATACCGGCAAAACGATGTCACGAACGTAATACGCGCCATTATTGCCGAAGCGCGGGAACGAGGCTATTTAAGGGCAGGTACATCCGAGCAGTTTATCATTTATTCTCTTCTCATCCTTGTGGACAATGTATTCAATCTTGAAACCATGAATGAGCTTTCCATGACCTTCAAAGATCTTTTTGAAAACACAACCACCCTGCTCTTCGGCAGTCTTATTACCGAAAAAGGAGAGGAAGTTCTTGCACGCGTGATGTAACAGCCTGGCCTATATGCTCAGGTTCGCCTGTGAAACCCAGTCGGCGTGGAAACGCGGACGCGACTTCCGCCGCGACTGAATAAGCGCGTCAGGATGGTCAATAGATGGAGCTGATCCGCAACGAAACCAGGCGCGTCGCTCTCCTCGTGGAGTATCTGGGGCTGCTCTCGGGCGGCCCCGCTTCATCCGCTCAGCCTCCAGGGGGCTGGATACGGAAATCCTCCCCTCATATCCGACAGGGAGTCTCCTCGCCCGCCTCATGGCTTCGGCTCGACTCCGGACAGGGCAGCGGAGGCCGCATCAGGGAGCATCCCTGCGGTTTTCTCGAGCCCTACCGGCTTCCTGGCCATGAACGAAGCAGGCTGGTGCAGAACTGCCACCCACCCAAAAGCGTAGCGACGGTGGAGGAGATACTCCGTTCCTTTAAAAACGGCGAGAAGGACTCGGCTGAATTCTGGCTGTCGAAAGACGAGGCATTCATTCACATTCAGTATTTCGCCGTGCGGGATGGCTCCGGCGATTACCTCGAAACTCTGGAAGTTTCCCAAAACGCCGCCCATATCCGCTCCCTCGAAGGCGAAAAGCGGCTGCTTCACTAGAAACAAAAAGAGCGAGGCATTGCAACGCAACACCCCGCTCTCTATCGGGCAAGCCAGACTCGAACTGGCGACCCCGAGTCCCCCAGACTCGTACGCTAACCACCTGCGCTATTGCCCGGAGCCGTCTTTCGACAGCGGAATCAAGCTACCACAGCGGGCTCGAGCCTGTCAATCATAAGCAGCCGAAGACCTCGTCGCCGGGGTGCGGATCTATGCCGGGTCGAGTGAGGGCAAAATCGTATTTTACCGGATCGTCGGGCGAATAGAGGGCGAATCGCGCCGTCACCTCCAGGGCATCCTTCAGTGTCGGCGCTGTCGAAGCGCGCGCCTTGCCGAGAAAGCCCAGCCTTTCGCGGCAGGTTCTGGCCATGTGGACATCGAGAGGGACTATGAGACGCGAGGGCGAAACGGAATCCCAACCGCCCGGATCGATGTCGTCGCGACGTACCATCCAGCGAAGGAAGAGGAAAAGCCGCTTGCATGCCGAGCCGTCGGCCGGGTCCGGGAGGAGATTGGGACGTATCGACAGGCCGCCGGAGCCTTGCGCCCTCATCTGTCGGACAAAGGCCCCCGTCGTCACCTCCAGGCCCTGTCCCGGAGCGTCGCCGGCGAGGAAAAGCCCCTCGAGGGAGCCCCAATTCCGCCTTGCCTCGCGCATGCCGCGGAGCAGGGCCTGAATATCGGCGGGAAAACAGAAGCGATACTGAAAATCACCCCAGAAGCGAAGTATATCGTTGTCGTCCATCGCGTCGAGGGTTGCCGCCGGCCGCTCTCCCAATGGCTCGAGGGCGCGTTCGCAGGCCTTCACTATGAGGTCGACGCCACCGAAGGCCAGGGTTGAGCAGAGCAAGCCGGCCACTTCCCTGTCGGCTCTCTGCCCGAACCGCCTTACGATGGCGAGAGGATCGCGCTTCAGCCTTTCCAGCCTGTTGCATTCGCCGTAAATATGCTCGAGGAATCCAGCTATGCCGGGGTCGGGAAAGGATTCAGAGGAAGCGCTCATCCCTGGATAAGCGTCGCTTCCATCGTCGCTAGTTCGGCCGCGAGATCGGCGTCGTCGATGCCAATCGCCTTGGCCTGTTTGATGAAAAAGAGGGCTTTTTGCGGATCGTTCTTGCGGGCATAGGCTTTCGCCAGGGCCGCGATGGCTTCCACGTTGTCCGCCCGCTCCAGGAGAGCCATGCGATAATTGTCGATTGCGGCGTCGGGATTGGCCTGCAGCGTCCCGCTCAGATAGAAGAGGTAGGACCGCATATTGGCCGACCAGGACCCGGAAAGGAGCTGGAGTACGAGACCGATGATGGAGGGTTGGCCCGTTCCGGACGCCGAAGCAGCGTTCCCGGTGAGGCTGCCGCCCAAAAGGCCGAAGAGTCCCGGACCGCCGTCAGAGACTATCGAGGAAGAGGCGGAGGCTACGCCGATTCCGGTACTGGCAGCAGCCAGCGACCGCAAGTACGCCTCAGCGGCGAGCTCCGACTGAGGATTCGCCTTGTACCAGTCGGAGGAGAAGTCGATGGCTTCCCTGCTTTTGCCCGACTTGCGGAGAATCGTGGCCACGATAGCCTTGTCCAAACCGACATCCGAATCAGTCTCGAGCATCCCGGCGGCCGCATACCAGTCTTGGTGATTATAGGCTTCAAGCAGAAGCACGCGGTTGGCTTCGCGTTCGGCTTCCTCGCGCATCGCGGCCGCGAGGGGGCTGGAAGGGAGCCGGCGAGCCTCGGCTATGGCTGCCCTGTCCTCCTCAAAATCCTTCTTTGCCTCGATACTGAGTACGGTCGCTTCCTCGTGGCCAGCCTCGGGGCCGGCAAAAAGTACGCCCGCGAGCAGTACCTTTATTTCGGGATCATCAGGGTAAACCTGCAGGGCTTTCCTGGCCCATTTCAGGGCTTCCTCGCCACGGTTCTGGCCTTTGGATTGCAGGGCTTTCAGGTAGAAGTACAACTTGTCCTGCGCGCCCAGCCTCCCAAGGTTTTCGAGATAAGGCTGGGCAGCGGTAAAATCGTTCCTGTCTATGAGGATATGGGCTGCTATAGCCAGGAGTTCGGGGGATTCCGGATCGCTCTTCAGGCTCTTCAGCACATGGGGCTCGGCATCGGCCAGCCTGCCGTTCCGGTAGAGCGCCACGGCGTAGGCTGCCATCAAAGCCTTGTCGTCCATTCCCGCCTCAACCAGTGGAGACAGGTAAGAAAGGGCCAGCACAGGCATCTCCATTTCGAGGGAAAGCGTGCCCAAGGCCAGCCTCGCCGGCCAGAGCTCAGGCCAGGTATCCAGGACTGTCTTGTATAAATAGTAAGCGTCGGCCAGGCTACCATCCAGCTTCGCCGCCCTGGCTTTCACGAGCCCAGGGATGACGGAAGCCATGCTGCCGGAGGATTCAAAACGCTGGGCGTAGCCGAAGGCTGCCCTGGCGATTTCCCTGTCAGTCGTGGTGAAGATGGCGAGGGCAGGAAGGATTTGCGTGAGGAAGCTCCCCTCCGAGCCTTTGGGCGCGGCGAAAATCCTGCCCTGGAAGGCCTCCACAAGCTGGGAGAGGCACACGGAATAGATAGGATTTACCCTATTCAGCGCGGCATCCACAAAAAAGCCAGAACCCGCCGCACGGGAGCCCGCCGCCCTCACCCCAGCCGCCCTCACCCCAGCCGCGCCAGAGCCAGCCATTGATGGATAGAGCAACATCGAAACGCCACGGATTATCTCCATCATGGCGAGCCTGTCGTCATTCGAGATCACGTTCGACTGGCTGAGCCCCTCCCGGGCGGCGGCGAGGGAGGAGGGCGTCGCAAGGATGATGCAGCGTTCAATTTCGGCTTTGTTGCTGATGGCGCGGGCGAGGACTTCAGGGTCTGACATGGTGAGACTGGTTTGGGCTGAGGCGGGCAGGCCTGCTCCGGCCAGAACGATCATAAAAATGATCGCTGCCTTACTTTTTATAAAATCCCACACCTAAGCTTCTCCTGCGCTACAGACCGGACCGATAGAAACCGACCACTGTTTTCTTCTAGTAGTATTATAATAGAAGATCGTAGAAAATTCCCATTTACTTGACCCTATAACTCCTAAATAAATCTGGCCTATCCTCAATGCAGCCACCCAGCTCCTTACCCCGACTATAGTCGAGAGAATCAGGAATGTGAGGAGAAATCTCAGTGTCAGGAACACGTGCGGTTTCACCTACGGCATACCCTCCGAAAAATCGTGCTTAAGTATATATACAGGCCCCGCGCTTGCAAAGCTGGAAAACCCCGTGTTACTCTGCTTTTTGTGCATTTATCCCTCCTTCACGGCATGAGAACCGGATCGCGCCCCTCTCCTGCGTGCCGGCTGGCGTTCAATGTCATTTTTATGCTGTCCGCGGCTTTTTTTGTAACGTCCTGCACGAACAAGGATTCCATATATATCGTAGGTGACGCCGCGCAGCGAGGAGCCTTATCATCGCTCTTCATCGTCCTGAATGAACATGGACCTGAAGGAACGAAGGCCGACAGCATGGCGCATTACGCGGCGGCGAGAAAGATATCTGCTATCCTGATCGGAAGCGGGTGGTACGCGAAGGCGTCTTCCTTCCTCATCGGATTGGGCGATCCTCCCGATGAATATGCCCCCTGGTACTTCTTCACGGCGGCGGCCAGCTACGAGTCGGCGGGAGAACCCCAGCTGGCGATCCCCCTCTACGAGAGGATCGTGAAGACCCTGCCCGACCTGATTATCGAGGGCAGGAGCTTGCACTACGAATCGCTCACTCGCCTTGTGCGCAGTTCAGCCAGGCCTGAACGGAAGATCGAGTACTACAGAGACCTCCTCGCGCGCTTCCCTGACGCTCCGGATACCGGCGCGTCGCATTTTCTCCTCGCGAAGGAGTATGAGAAGACAGGGGCCTGGAAGGAAGCCATGGAGCAGTACGCCTCCTTCCTTCCCTATTTCGGAACGAACGTGCCGGGTTACCCTGACGCCCACGCCTATGCCAGGAGGCTGATTGAATTCAACGCCAGCCCGAAGGACTGGACCTTCGAGAGTCTGGATGAGCTTGTGACGAATGTAAGGAAAGCGCTGCAGTCCGGGTCCGCGCGGCAACTGCGGAAATTCGCCTCGAAGGCGGGGTTTTTCGCGGTTTCGTGGTATCAGGATAGCGGGATGGACGCCAACTCCAAGGTCAGCTTCGACCTGAGTCAGTTCATGCAGGGTCGTCCCATCCAGTCGGCCCAGGCCCTCCATGCTTCGTCGGGGCCTCATGACGCTTACCTGCGAACCTGGGGATGGGCAGGCGGGCGCGTACCGGTCTGGTATCTGTACTTTCGCACGATCGATTTTCCTGCCGATCCCAATGTGCATGGACAGTGGGAATGGGCCGGTATTTATTTCGGAGAAAGGATGCAATGAAAGGATTCACGCTATATATTGCCTTATTATTCCTCATCCTCGGCCCTGCCGCGGGCGCGCTGGAGGCTGACGTCTTCTTCGGCGCGCAGGAGACCGCGCCGCCAGAGGCTTCGGCCATGGAGGCCGTTCCTGAACCCAGCCTGGCCGATCCCGAAATCATCCTCTCCGCGGGCATCCTGGTGGACGGTCTCCAGTACGATATTGAAATGCCCTGGGGGCAGCCAAAATTCGAGGAGATAAGGGCATCCTACCTCACTTCGGGCGGAAAACGTTGGCTCAAAACCGTTATGGAGTGCTCCCTGCCTTACATCGATTATGTTGAGCAAAAAATCGATGAATATCAGCTTCCGAAGGAGCTCGCCTTCCTCCCAGTCATCGAGTCGGAATACTCCCCCCTCGCCGTTTCGCGTAGCGGGGCGACCGGCCTCTGGCAATTCATGCGCAACTCGATCGCCGGCTACGACATGACCATTTCCGACTGGAAGGATGACCGCAAGGACTTCATGAAGAGCACTGATGGAGCCTTGCGAAAGCTGAAGGACAACTATGACGCGCTCGACGACTGGCTCCTCGCCATCGTCGCCTACAACGCCGGCATGGGTGCCGTACAGAGG
>JBAQLW010000024.1:0-5742 GCA_049302175.1 Rectinemataceae bacterium | reverse complement strand
GCTCCCCGAAGGCACGATACAGAGGCTCGGACTCGGCATCGGCGAAACCTCCCCCGCACTCTCATTCGGCATCAGGCTCGGCGAGGACGGAAGTCCCGTGGAGACAACCATCGTACCGAGCCTCGTAAAGGTGACAAGACTCAGCTACCAGGAAGGCGACACTCTCCTCGCCGCAGGGAACACCACCCTTGTGAACATCGATGCGGTGGCGAAGCTGCGTCACAGGCGACGCCTAGGGAACGGAGCCGTCGATATCGAAATGCCGGAAACCTCGATGAAGGTTGAAGGCGACGAGATACGCTTTTTGACGATACCATCGACGCGCGCGGCCGAAATCGTGCGCGAGATGATGCTTCTCGCCGGGGAAGCGGCCGCGCGTTGGGCCTTCGAACGCAAGCTGCCATTCACCTACTCAAGCCAGGAAGCCCCCCAGCTGCCAAGCAGCCTCTCACGAAGCGACGAAATCCTTGACCCAGCCATGGGAACTGCCCCCGAAGCGGCTTCGGACCAGCCCCTCCTCTCCCTCCAGTACCAGAGGCGGAAGGGGATGAAGGCGAGCATCGTGGGCACCGAGTGCCTCGCCCACCAGGGTCTGGGACTATCCTTCTACTCCCAGGTCACGAGCCCCCTGCGCCGCTATCAGGATCTCCTCGCCCACCACCAGATCAGGGCATACCTCGCGGCCGGCATCCAGGGAGCCCTCTCGTCCGATGAGGTATCCAGACGCTGCATTCTGGCCGGCCAGGCCTCGGCATCCACGCGACAGGCCGAGCGCGATTCGCGCCTCCACTGGATTACCTGTTACCTTACGAAGCATCCCGAGTGGAAAGGCGAAGCGCGCGTCCTGGACATCAGGGATCGCGACGCGTGGATCATCGTTCCCTCCCTAGGCTTCGAAACTTCCCTGCGGACGAGGCGAAGCCTCGAACTCGACGAGACAGTGACCGTGTCGGCTACCCGCGTCGCGATCGCGATGCACGACATCACCTTCGACCTGACCTGATGATCCCGGCCATGGGAACCTGCGCCTCCGTGGAACGATATTGACCTTATCTATCCGTCCTCCTATGCTTGTTGGAAAGAAAATGGACGCCAACGAATACAGACTTTCCGCTATACTCTCCATCGACATACCCGGGCTCTCTTTTTCCGGGGAAAGCGGGGAGGAAGCCTCGCTGATCGAAGCCAGCCACAATGTCATCCAGACTTCAGCCCGCGCGCAGCGAGGCGACCTCGTCAAAGCCATCGGCGATGCCGTCCCCGGCACTCTCTGCGTATCGGGCGAAGTCCTCTCCCTCGCGCGTGAAACATTGGGACTGGACGCGAAACCCCTCCCTGTCTCGAGGCGAAAAACTCTCCCGTCAAACATCCAGGCTTACGAGATATCGGCCGCGACCACCCCGCGAACCGACGCCGAAGCCAAAACCGAAGCACAACCCGGACGCATAGACAGCGAAGAAGGGCAGTCGGCCAGCGGCCCCAGCCTCGGGGAAATCCGCCGCGCCATACTGGAAGAAATCCGTATCCAGGGCCGGCGGCTCACCGTGGATGAAGCCCTGCGTAAATTCGGCTGGTACGGGGTCGAGGCCACCGAAGTGATCGCCTCCATGGCCGAATCGGGCATCCTCATCGGCGAAAAACGTGGTAAGAACCGCAACGAGAACCATGGAGAAGGCCGGCGCCAGGCGGCTCCAGGCTACACTTCGGCGAACGCTGCAGGCGACCTGGGCCGCAGCATAGAATCCGCCATTCATTCCATAGTCTCGGAGATAGAGCGCGCCGTCGAACCCGGCAAGGCGAATGGCTTTTCGGCGCGAAGCGGGAGTACCCCCGGAGCAGGCATCCGCATCAATTTCGACAAGGACAGTTTCAAGGAAAGCACGCGCGATCTCAAAGAAGTGGGCAGGGAGCTGAAGCGCCAGATCAAGGGCCAGATCAAGGGTGGCAGGAACAGGGATCAATCCCGAACCGTCATGCCATCGACAGCTGCTTTCAACAAGTATCGCTCGGAACTCTCCGCAAAAGCCGGAAAAATCCGCAGAGGCCTCATCGCCGACATTCTCTCCTTCCTCACGATAAATCCAATTCTCTGGTACATCAACCTGAACTATGCCAGCGGTTTTCGCTGGGCGCCCATCGTGACGATTTTCTGGGGCTTCGGCGTCGTCGAGTCCATCTTCTCGGCCTTCCGCGTCTCCCGACAGGCCAGGGAAGCGGAAGCCCTTCCCGACCTCGACGAATCCCAGACAAAGGAACTCAAGACCATACACAAGGCCAGGGATTCGATCGGAAAGCACTTCATCAACGCCCTTTCCATCCCTGCGGGTCTTTTCTATCTGAACATGACTTTCGACAGGGCCAATCCCTGGTTCATCATCCCTGCAGCCATCTTCGGCGTCACCTTCGTGATCCACTTCATAAGCTATATGGTGTCGGGTCCCGGCCGGAGCAGAAAATTCTTCGAAAAGCTGGGCATAGGCCGTCGCCGAAGGGACCTCAGGGAAGCCAGGAAACGGCGCGAAACGGTGGGGATAGAGCTGGGCAGCTATGCCGAAATATACCGTTCCGCCCAGGAATCGGCGAAGGACATCGAGGCTTCCCTCTCCACTTCCGATCCCAAGGACGCCGCCGAGATGAAGCCCCAGCTTGAAGGCTACCTCGAACAGGTCCTCCTCCTCGCGAAGACGGCGAACGAACTCGATGCGATAATCGGCGAAATACCCATGGCAG
Source organism: Rectinemataceae bacterium (assembly GCA_049302175.1). Classification (GTDB taxonomy): domain Bacteria; phylum Spirochaetota; class Spirochaetia; order Treponematales; family Rectinemataceae; genus CAYXUF01. The sequence continues at coordinate 3,012 of JBAQLW010000024.1, read as the reverse complement.
CCCTGGAAAAGGACAAGGAAGCCCTGAGGATAAAACTCGAAAGCGCCAAGGAAAGCATGAAAACGGAGTACGAAGGCTCGATCGCCGAGATCGAAAAACAGGAAGAATCCTTCAAAGCCCTGGCCGAACAACGTGAAGTGATCGGCCTTCGCCTTCGCTCCTCAGTCAGTCAGCTCCAGCAGCTGAAGCTGGATTTGGCGCGAGCCAAGGCTTTCCCGTTACATCGACGACCTCAAGGAAGGCAACCTCGAAGCCCTCGCCGATCCTTTCGCTGAACTGGAAAAGAAATATGGCACGGAATCGTCTGAACTATCCGACAAAAATGGGGCTAACCCCCTATCTATTGTCAAGGACGCATGATATACTGTGGTCAGCTGAAAAATGGATCCTCAAGATCCATGATTCAGTAGGTCTACGCTTTCCGTGGATACATGTTTTAGAAACCCGCAGCACAGCTTCGGGTAAAGGAATCGAACTTGGCCAAGAAAATTTATGTAGGGAATCTCAGCTACAACACGAACGAAGACAGCCTCCGCAACCTCTTCCAGGCTTATGGCACCGTCGTCTCCGCGAAAATCATCTCCGACCGCGACTCCGGAATGTCCAAGGGTTTTGGATTTGTTGAAATGAACTCCGACGACGAAGCCAGCGCCGCAATCGCAGGCACCAATGGCGCCGACCTCGACGGCCGCCAGATCAGGGTAAACGAGGCTATGGACAAGCCCCGCCGCTCCAACGATCGCTACTAGGACCTGAAGTCTTTCAGCCCAAAAGAGGCCGTTCTGGAAGAATATCCCAGACCGGCCTCTTTTTACATTGATACGCTGCTTCTTTTACTGCGCCATCTCAATGAAAAGGAAATGCGCTCCTTCGGCCGTTTTGAAAAGCATCTCCTCCTCGACTACCTCGATGGAGTCGCGCATGCCCAGTTCGGTACCCGAGACATCGAGCTTTCCTTCAATGTTTACACAATAGACCTGGCGTCCCGGCTTCACTTCAAATGAAAGCTCCTTGCCGGGCTCCAGATAGCTGGCATAGATGAAAACATCCTGATGGATTTTTACGGGAGCCTCACCTTCCGCACCGCCCGCGAGAGGCAGAAACCGATTGATCCTATCCTCCCAGGCGAAGCGGTGATCCCCGTAGTTCGGTACATAGCCCTGCTTGTCGGGGAAAATCCACATCTGCAAAAATCTGAGCGTGGCGGTACCTCGATTGTGCTCGGAATGGTAGATCCCGGTACCCGCGGTCATATACTGCACCTGACCCCGCCTCAGCACCTCCCTGTGACCCATGCCGTCCCCATGCGTCAGCTCTCCCTCAACTACATACGAGACTACTTCCATATCCTGGTGCGGATGGGTATCGAAGCCCGTTCCCGGTCGCACCTGATCATCATTGAGCACCCTCAGCTGGCCAAAACCCAGATTGTCAGGATTGTAATACTCGGCGAAGCTGAAGTGAAACCGGGATTTTAACCAGCCCAGGTTGGATGTTCCATAATTTTCAGCTTTCAAGAGACGTTTCATGCGCATCACTCCTTTATCATTCTTTCCCATTTCCGCAGAAGCCTTGCCAGCTCAATCTGTTCATTCACGGAAAGAGCTCCGAGAGAGCCTTGCAGGCGCTCTTCCTGCGAAGGCACAAGATCTTCGGCGAGGGCCTTGCCTTTTGCGGTGAGCAAGACCTGACGTGAATGGCCATCAGCTTTGCGCATGACCAGTCCCGTCGATTCCATTTTGGCGAGGAGCTGACTAACGCAGCCCTTAGTCACGTAAAGCGCCGCGGCAAGCTCTCCTTGGGTTATTCCCTCATGGGCTCCCACCCTGGCAAGAACATCGAACCAGGCCGTGTTGATCCCCACGGCGCGAAAATTCTTTTCTCCGAGTGCGTCCAGGCGCTTGTAGATGAGCGCCAGCCGTGACCAGATCACGACGGCCTGTCGCCGCTCCACCTTTCGCCTTTCCATGTATAAAGTTTAGTGCTAAACTTATTAAAAAGCAAGGATGAAACCACTAGCCATCGTATCGAATCAATGTTACGTGTAATCATGTCATGATCGCCGCGAGTTCATGGAAGGACAAATCCGGATACCAATCCGGAATCACAAACCGACGATGCGCAGATCGCCATCACCCTGGCGCGGCTTCCTACCGCTCGAAGAAACAGCTCGCAGAAAATTCTGGGGATCTGGTGAACTAGGCGAGTTTTCGGGAAAGGACTGGCAGGGAAGCAACAATATAAAAAACTTCAGCCACTCCATGGCAAAAGTTAAAAGATTGTAGTATAAAAAATTGATATAAAAATCAAAGGAGCCGATTGCATGCGCATGCCGGAAATGCTCGATAACGTGGGCAAAACCGTCAAGGATGATCTGGCTGTCACGATTCAAAAGGGCGACCGGCTGTCCGTGGCGGCGGCGTGTTTTTCCATCTATGCCTATCAGGCGCTCAAAAAACAACTGGATGGCATCGCTGAACTGCGCTTTATCTTTACCTCCCCGACCTTTCTGCGGGAAAAAGCTCCCAAGGAAAAGCGGGAGTTCTACATCCCACGACTTGAAAGGGAGCGGTCCCTCTACGGCACGCCTTTCGAGGTCAAGCTGCGAAACGAGCTGACTCAGAAGGCCATAGCCCGCGAGTGCGCCGACTGGATTCACAAAAAGGCGAGCTTCCGCTCCAATCTTACCGGCGGCAACATCAGCGGTTTCATGAACGTAGCCGGCGAGGAAACAACTACGTATATGCCGCTCCATGGCTTTACCACGGCGGATATCGGCTGCGAGCGAGGCAACAACATCATCAACCCTGTCAACAAGATGTTTGCGCCCCTCTCCGGCGAGTACATCCGCCTCTTCGACCAGGTATGGAACGACAAAAACCTCATGCAGGACGTGACCGACCAGGTGATCGATGGAATAACGGCTGCATACTCGGAAAACCCACCGGAATTCATCTATTTTTTGGCGATCTACAACATCTTCAACGAGTTTCTGGAGGACATCTCCGAGGA
>JBAQLW010000023.1:0-4272 GCA_049302175.1 Rectinemataceae bacterium | reverse complement strand
GGACTGGGGATTCCTGCCATACAAGGCAGCAAGGTAGTCGCCTGTTTCGGAAATCGCCACGCCATATCTGCAGGGGTATTCGGAATCGATGCCTTTCGTTTCAATATTCAGATCCTCGATCAGCCGTCCCCCTCCATCCAGGATCTGAACGGAGCCATCCAGAAGTCCCCAGGCCGAAACAAGCGGGCCGAGGGATGCTGTCGTTATGAGGGTGCCGAATTCACGGGTCCATCGTGGTTCGCCTGACGCGCTCATCTCGGTGACGCCCTGTTGATCCGGCCTGAATACGAAAGTTCGGTCTCCGACGATGTATGCTTCGTCTTTGATCAGCGGATTGGGATCGAGGCCAGCCTGAGGGCTGGAGCCGAGCGCGACAAAGGTTCTCCCTTGCGAGAGAGGTCGATGCGCGAAAACGAGGTAGACGAGCAGCACCGCTCCGATGATCCAGACGATATGGTCGCGTTTCCGGCCGTTTCGGCCCGAAGAAGATGCGATGCGCTTTCTCATGACACCATCATTGTTGTATCCAAGGTAATAAATGGTATATAGTAATAATTCCAGCTGTCAACATAAGAAGGTACGTACTATGGAAATTGGTGAAAAGCTTTTCGCCGCAGCCTGGGACGCGGCTCGCAATTCCTATTCGCCTTACTCGAAATTTCGCGTTGGAGCCGCCATACTCTGCGGCGACGGATCCATCACAATTGGCACGAACGTGGAGAACAGATCCTTCGGACTCACGATATGCGCCGAACGCAGCGCGCTCGTGGCGGCAGTAAGCGCCGGAAAGCATGATTTCAAGGCAATCGCCATAGCGACTCCCGATGCTTCCTACGCGGTGAGCCCCTGCGGGGCGTGCAGGCAGGTACTCTCCGAGTTTTTCCCTCCCGATGCGCACGTGGAATTCGGCGACAGTCTGGAAAACAGGGTGCGTTGCACAATCGGCGCTCTTATGCCCTACGACGCTCTCCATGATCTAGCGCGCTGAGGCGCGCCGCAGTAGTTCGGCGGCGTGAGCCAGGGAAGCGGCTCCTTCCCTGTCGCCCGCGAGCATCCGGGCAATCTCCTGTTCTCTTTCCTGACCAACCATACGATCGATTCGAGTGACCGTCCTCCCCCCCTCAACCTTCTTGTCGACCCTATAGTGAAGGTCGGCCAGCGCGGCGATCGAGGCGATATGGGTGACGCAGAGAACCTGTTTGTAGAGTGAAATACTCTTGAGGTAGGAGCCGACATCGGCGGCCACTTCCCCTCCGATGCCCGTATCTATCTCATCGAAGATCAGGGTGTCGACCACATCCTTGGCCGACAGGACGGCCTTGATAGCGAGGGCTATGCGCGATAGTTCGCCGCCCGAGGCAATCCTGGCGAGGGGTTTTGGCGGTTCGCCCTGATTGGGAGCGATGAGAAATTCCACCTCATCCATGCCGCTGGACGAGAACAGCAATTTTCCCGCTTCAGACATGAGCGCCCGCATCGAAACCGGCAATTTCGCCTGAGCCATGCCCAATCGCGAAAGGATCGCTTCCACGCTGAGGGAAAATCCTGCCGCCGCCACCTTGCGTTTCGACGAAAGGATCTCGGCCTTCCCGATAGCGATCTTCTTCAGCTCCGCAATCGCCTTCTCGAGATCGGCCTTCTCATCGTGCCATGCGGCGAAAGCCTCGATGGCAGCCGCATCGCGTTCGGATCGCGCGAGGACATCGGCCAGTTCAGGACCGTACTTCTTCTTGAGGCGCTTCAGCTCAGCGAGGCGATCTTCGATTTCACCAAGTCTGTCCGGGTCGAACCTCAAGCCTTCGAGATAGGCTGAAACGCTCTCCGCTATGTCTTCTACCTCGAAATAGGCATTCCCGAGGCGCGTCGAGAGTTCGGACAGCCTCGGATCGATCGCCTTGGCCGTTTCGAGAGCGCCCATGGCCTTTTTGAGTCCGCTCATCGCTCCGCCGGCCTCTCCTTCGCGGCGAGACAGTCCATCGGCGGCGCCCTTCACGGCCTCAAAAAGCTTTTCATGCTGGGAGAGAATGCTCTCCTCTCTGGTGAGTTCCTCATCCTCGCCGGGCTTTATCTTCGCCGCCAGGATTTCTTTGACCGTATAAGACAGAATATCCTGCTCTCTCTCACGTCGCTCGGATTCAGCAAGCTTCTGACGATATTCCCTCAAAAGCGAACGCCAGGCTTCGTAGCTTTCGGCATAGTCCGCCTTTTCGCTCTCAAGCCCCGCAAAGCTGTCGAGCAATGTCAGATGGCTTTCCTTGTCAAGCAGGCTCTGGTGTTCATGCTGGCCGTGTATGTCAGCCAGAAGGGAGGTAAATTCAGCGAGATCCGTCCTGCTGACAGCCTGGTTATGGATATATGCGTAGGAACGGCCGCTGCGCTTGAGGCCGCGCCTCAGCGCGAGAATTCCCTCTTCCCCGGCTATGTCATGGGAATCCAGCCACGCCCTCGCGGCCGAATTCCCGCTGACGTCGAGAACGGCCGAAACGGAGCACTCCTCGGCCCCTTCTCGTATCAGCGTCGAATCGCCTCTTCCACCGAAGAGAAAACCTATGGCGCCAACGATCAGCGATTTCCCCGCTCCCGTCTCTCCGGTGAAAAGCACGAGGCCGTCGGAGAAATTTACCTCGGCGGTATCGATCAGGGCGAAGTCCCTGACTGAGAGATGCTCAAGCATCGCCATCCCCCGACCACCCCAGCTTTGTCCTGAGGGCGCTGAAAAAGATGGTTTCGCGGGGAACCACGAGGAGAGCGTCGTGTTCAGCCCTTCGGAACTGCACGACATCGCCCATTTCGAGCGCCAGGGTCTCCTGTCCATCGATAGTGAGCATCGCGGCGGAACGGCGAGTTTCGTCGACGCTGACTTCCACCTTGGCTGAAGCGGGAAGGACAAGGGGACGGGATGCAAGGGTGAAGGGGCAAATTGGATTGATAACCATGGCCGGCATCTCGGGAAAGAGGGCAGGCCCGCCAGCGGCCAGATTATAGGCGGTTGAACCCGTGGGCGTCGCAATGATGAGGCCGTCAGCCCTGTATGAACCAAATCTGTCGCCATTGACGCTCAGGCAGAGACGAATCATCTTGGAAATGCCCTGCGCCGATACGACGCCATCGTTGAGGGCCACGTTGGAGCCGATACAGGTTCCTCTGCGCCTGACGCAAATATCGAGCATGATGCGATTGGAAGATTGTATGGTTCCGGCCTGCCAGGCATCGAAGGTGGCATGCCAGGAATCTTTCCGATTGGCCGCTATGAAGCCGAGAGTACCGAGATTCACGGGCAGAACTGGTATGCCAAGGGGAGCCGCGAGCCTGGCCACATAGAGAAGCGTGCCATCTCCGCCGAGGCTGATGATGAAATCGAAATCGCGAAAAGGGGGAGCGCCGGCAGGATTTCCTTCAAAAGTGAAGGTCGTCGTAGTCCAGCCTCTCTTTTTCAGCTCCCAGGCGACAGTTTTGCTCTCGCCTACGGCATCGTCCTTAAGCGCGTTCGCGACGATCAGCGCATTCTCGCCTCGCCTGTCGCCAGGAAGACTCATGTTCCCTCCTCAGGGAAGCGTTGCCAGAACTTTGGCAATGATATTCGCATCCTTGGCCGCTATCTTTTCGTGCAGGGGGAAGAGTACGCAGCGCAAGGCAAGTAGCTTGGCGCCGGGGCATTCGTCCGCTGGGAAGTCATCCTTCGCGATGATGCTCTGGCCAAAGGCCGGAGCCGCTTCCACGCCATTTCTCTTCGCATGTATCACTACATCCTTCATGCTCGATTCAAGCACGACGGGAAAGGTGTAACAGCCCCCCTGCCCTTCGTCCGCCTGCCTGAAAGTTCGGTGTCTGCTGCGCGCAAGCTCCATCTGGAAGCTTCCTTCCAGCGTTCTGCGCCGTTCAAGGGAATTTCCAAGAGTACGGAGTTGCGCGAGGCCCAAAGCCGCATTGTAATCAGTGAGCACGATCTCTCTGGGCAGGGTTTCGGCGATGTTTCTGATGACAGGGGCATCTCGCTTGGTTGGAGCGAAGAGAAGGGCGCCGCCACCAGCTGTCACCGGGGATCCCTGCTCGAGGCCGTATAACGCAAAATTTCCTGTGGTACCTGCCTTGGTATCAGTCCGAAAAGCACCAAGAGCTTGTGACAAATCTTCGATCACAGGCAATTCCGTGGCCAGAACGAGAGCCTTGTCAGACAGCATCCCGAACGCCTCGAAGAGCACGATGGCCGAGCAGCCCCTCTCTCTGGCGGTCTGGAGTTCGGGAAGGCACGTTTCGGGATCGTGATCGATG
>JBAQLW010000022.1:0-3164 GCA_049302175.1 Rectinemataceae bacterium | reverse complement strand
CGCGCGCCGCCATGCAGCCTGGCGCGACGGAGCAGCCCCGATGATGCAGCGAAAGACAAATATCTGGCCCTACCTACTCCTCGCTCCGGCCCTCCTCGTCGTGATGACGGTGGTCTTCGTGCCCGTCGTCGAGGCGATCTCCATGAGCTTCCGCAGCTATGACCTCACGAGACCAAGCCGCAACGGCTTCGTCGGCCTCCAGAACTATGTCGCGATATTCGGGGACCCGCTCTTCTGGCAGGCCCTGTGGAAGACCATCATATGGGTCGGCGTTGGCGTCGGATTCCAGTTCGTGTTCGGCTTCATCCTCGCTCTCCTTCTCAACAGGCGTTTCGTGGGCCGTGGCCTGGCGCGTTCCCTGAGCCTCATCCCCTGGGTGACGCCCGGCGTCCTCATCGGCCTCATGTGGCGCTGGATTTTCGACGGCAATTATGGTGTCCTCAACGACATCCTTCTCAGGCTCGGGCTCATCCAGGACAAGATCCCCTTTCTCGCCCGGGAAGCGACCGCCTTTCCGGCGGTGATTCTTACCATCATCTGGCAGGGAATTCCCTTTTTCGCCCTCATGCTGCTGGCTGGCCTGCAGGGCATACCCGATGAGCTCTACGACTCGGCCGACGTCGACGGAGCCAACGGCGTGCAGAAATTCTTCCTCATCACGATACCCTCACTGCGGAGCGTCATCTTCGTCACCACCCTGCTCCGCATCATCTGGGTCGCCAATTCGGTGGACGTGATCTTCAATCTCACCGAGGGCGGACCCGCCTACACTACACAGACCTTGAGCGTCTACATCTTCAACAAGGGCAATTCGCTCAACCTGAGCTACGCATCGACCATGTCGATCATGCTTACCCTTCTGCTCTCGCTGGTTGCCGTCCTCTACCTGAGGAATATCTTCAGGAAACAGGAGGGGAAGTGATGAAACGCGGAAAACTCGGTCCAGCGGGGACCATATTTTTCTATATCCTTCTGGCGGGAATGCTCGCATTCCTCCTTTTTCCCTTTTACTGGACCTTCGTCACCTCGGTAAAACCCGAAAAGGAACTCTACAGCGAGGTGGTGACCTACTGGCCCAAGGATTTCTCCCTCGATTCCTACAGACGGCTCTTTTCCGATTACAACTTCCTCAAGCCGATGGCCAACAGCCTCCTCGTGGCTGCCCTCACGACGGCGATTTCCCTTACCGTCTCCCTCCTCGCCGCCTACGCTTTTTCGCGCTACCGCTTCAAGGGGCGAAAAATCCTCATGACGATGTTCCTGACGAACAACATGTTCCCCACCGTCCTCCTCCTCATTCCCCTCTACTCGATAATGAGGAAGATCGGCATCCTCTACACGCCGGCATCCCTGGTGCTCTCCTATACGACCTTTACCATTCCCTTCTCGATCTGGCTTCTCAACGGCTACCTGGACGACCTGCCCCTGGCCCTCGAGGAAGCGGCGATGGTGGACGGCGCCAACAGGGCACAGGCATTTCTGAAGATAATCCTGCCCATTCTCACGCCCTGCATTGTCGCTACCGGCGCCTATGTTTTCATGACAGCCTGGAATGAATACACCTTCGCCGTCATGTTCACGAACGAAGCCAACCGCACGATACCCGTCGCGCTGAAAAACCTCATCGGCCAGCTCGGCGTCGAATGGGGTATGCTCACGGCCGGCGGAATAATCACGATAATCCCTGTCTGCATAATGTTCTTCTTTGCCCAAAAAAGACTAATCGCGGGCCTTACCGCCGGTGCGGTCAAAGGCTGAAAACTCAAAGGAGTATGGACAATGAGTGACGAGACTCTGGACGGAAAGGCCAGGCAGATACGGAGGGACATCCTCAAGATGCTCTTCCGCTGCCAGTCGGGACATCCCGGAGGTTCCCTTTCCTGCGTTGAAATGCTGATGGCGCTGTACTACAAGACGATGCGCGTGGATGCCAAAAATCCCGCATGGGAAGACCGCGACCGCTTTATCCTGAGCAAGGGCCATGGCTGCCCCACCCTGTACGCCATCCTCGCCGACAAGGGATATTTCCCGAGGGAGGAACTCTGGAACCTGCGCCAGCTGGGCAGCCATCTTCAGGGACACCCCGACATGAACAAGACGCCTGGTGTTGACGCCAATACCGGTTCCCTTGGCCAAGGCGCTTCCATCGCGATCGGCATGGCTATAGCGGCCAAATACAAGAAGGCGGACTATATGGTGTACGCCGTCCTGGGCGACGGCGAAGTCCAGGAAGGCATGATCTGGGAAGCGGCCATGTCCGCCGCCCACTACAAACTGGACAACCTCGTTTTCCTCCTCGACCACAACGGACTGCAGATCGACGGTTCCAATGATCAGGTTATGGGTCTCGGCAATGTCATGGAAAAATTCGCCGCCTTCGGCTTCGAGTGCATCAAGGTTGACGGACACGATATCGACGCGATAGCTGCCGCGCTGGCTGCGCCCGCCATCGGCAGGCCGAAATTTGTCTGCTGCGAGACGGTGAAAGGGAAGGGCGTCTCCTTTATGGAGAACAACGCCGGCTGGCACGGAAAGCCCATGAACGCCGACGAATACGCCACCGCAATGAAAGAATTGGGGGGAAGCATCGATGCCTGAAGCCAAATCCCTGAGAGTCGCCTACGGTGAAGCCCTGGCCGAACTCGGAGCCGTGAACGACAAGGTTGTAGTCCTGGACGCCGACCTCTCCCACGCCACGATGACGAGCATCTTCGCCGCAAAGTATCCCGAACGATTCTTCAACTTCGGCCTGGCCGAAGCCAACATGATGTGCGCCTCCGCGGGGATCGCCCACTCCGGTCTCATTCCCTTCGCGAGCACCTTCGCCCTCTTCGGAACGGGTCGCGCCTACGAACAAATTCGCAACTCCATCGCCTATGTGGGAGCCAACGTCAAATTCGGGCTCTCCCACTCCGGACTCTCTGTCGGCGAAGACGGCGGCAGCCATCAGAGCATAGAGGACATAGCCCTCATGCGCGTTCTGCCCGGCATGACGATTTTCGTGCCCTGCGATTCGGCCGAAACCCGCAAGGCCGTCTTTGCCGCGGCCGAGATCGAGGGTCCTGTGTATATCAGGGTAGCCCGCCCGGTGGTGGAAACCTTTACGGGGCCTGACACTCCCTTTGTTCCCGGCAAGGCCAATGTCCTGCGCGAAGGCTCGGAAG
>JBAQLW010000021.1:0-4399 GCA_049302175.1 Rectinemataceae bacterium | reverse complement strand
TGGTCGAACTCACGCGCGAGCCAGGACCGCGCTCGCCGGGCACCCAAGGCTCGGGGGGCGGTATTGGAGCAGGTAGAGCAGACGGAGCACCGGGAGTGGGCGCCTCCGATACTGCAGCCTCCTCGGTCGCCGACGGAGCAGACTGCTGGATCTGAGGTTTTACGGGAACCGGGGCCGGCGATGTCTTCTCTACCGGCTTGGCCGCGCTCTTCACTGCTGGCGGAGCTACTACGACTTTCTCGCTCTCGGTGGAGGTTTTCGTCGGGGCAGGCGGCTCGATCTCGGGGATTTCCTCGCCCTTTTCCGTGGGTTTCACCGAACCAAGGCCAAGCTTCGCTGTCTCCGGTCCGGTCAGATTGAGGATGACTGTCGTATTCGAATATAGCTGTTCGCTTGGATTGAGGATGGCCAGGACTATGCCTACGGCGAAGATGAGACTATAGAGCCCGAAGGTTATGCCGACTGAGACCAGCTTGCGCTTTCTTTCCTGCTGCTCGGCATAGCTCAAGGTCTCCTTCATCGGACGATCTTCTCCTTCCTCGTGATAAGCCCGACGTTTTCGATGCCATTCATTCGGAAGGCGTCCAAAACCGATATGATGAGCTGGTAGGACGCACCGGCGCGGCCCTCGAGCACAGCCCTCACCTGATCGGTGTTGGAGCCCGAAACCCTGTCCTTGAGAGCTTTGGAGAGGCCCGCCAGCGTGGTGCGTGTCTTCTCGACATAGATCTCGTCTTCCGACATCACCACGACATGGAGAGCGGAGGATGAAACCGTCTCGGCCGTTCTGGAACCTGGCAGGTCGAGCGAGATGCCGGGAGCGGCCCTGAACGTGGTGGTGATCATGAAGAAAATTATCAGCTGGAGTATGACATCGATGAGAGGGGTCATGTCGATGCCGGTTTTCTGGCTGAGACGTCGCGTTCTCATTTATCCTCCGAATCGCCCTTATTCGACGCGCCATTGCGGGCGTTGATAAGCATGACGAGGGTGTTGACCCTGTTTTCCAGGAGGGTGAGGATGAGGTTGACGCGGTTGACGAGGAAATTATAGAAGATGATGACTGGTACGGCTACAACGATACCGCCAACCGTCGTGATGAGGGCTTCGGAAACGCCGCTCGCAAGGGCTGAGGGATCGCTGACCGCGCCGAACTTGCCGAGGACGCCGAAGGCTTTCATCGTGCCGGTGACGGTTCCAAGGAGGCCGAGGAGGGGGGATATCGTGCTTATGGTGCCGAGAGACGAAAGGCCCTTCTCGAGAGCTGGGGCTTCGAGGGCTGCCGCATCCTTGAGGATATCGCGCTGGATATGCTCAGGCTGCTGGCGATTTTCGATGCCAATCTTCAGAAGCGAAGAAAAAGGTGAAAGGTTCTGGTCGCATATCGAGAGCGCCTCGTTGTAATGGCCTTCCAGAAGACTGGATTTGATGCGCACAAACAGTTTGTCCTCATCGACGGAAATGCGCTTTAGATAGAGCAGACGCTCGATGATTATCACGCATGCTACGAGCGAGAGGACCATAATAACCCAGAGGATAGGCCCCCCCTGGACGATGAAATCGATCATGACGGCTCCTTGATACATTAGAATCCCTATACTGTTTATCGGAAGTATATCGCCGCAATCAACGATTATCCACGCGGGAGGTATTTTTTACGAAAAGGCCGGGCAGACGGCATTGGCGTGACCGCCGTGCCCTGCCTTCCCTGTCATTCTCCGCGCTGGTAGTTCGGCGCCTCCCTCGTGATCGTTATGTTGTGGGCGTGGCTTTCTATGAGACCCGCGTTGGTGATCCGCACGAAGCGGGCTTTCGTGCGGAGTTCGTCCAGGGTGGCGGCGCCCGCGTAGCCGCAGCCCGACCGCAAGCCGCCGACCAGTTGGTAGACGAAGTCCGTGAGCTTGCCTTTGTAGGGCACCATGCCTTCGACGCCCTCGGGGACAAGCTTGTCGGATGCGCCGATGCCTGTGGCGTAGCGGTCCTTGCCGTAGCCCTGGAGGGCGGCGAGGGATCCCATGCCGCGGTAGGTCTTGTACTGCCTGCCGTTGTAGAGGACGAGTTCGCCGGGCGATTCCTCAAGGCCGGCGAGAAGGCTGCCGAGCATGATGGCGTGGGCGCCGGCGGCTATCGATTTCACCATGTCGCCCGAAAACTTCACGCCGCCGTCGGCGATCACGGGGATGCCGAATTTCGCTGCCGCCTGGGCGCAATGGTAGATGGCCGAGAGCTGGGGCATGCCCGCGCCGGAGATGATGCGCGTGGTGCAGATGGAGCCGGCGCCCACGCCGATCTTGACCGCGTCGGCTCCCGCTCGAGCGAGGGCCTCGACGCCTTCGGCCGTCACGACATTGCCCGCGATGACGGGGAGGTATGGTGCCGCGGCCTTGATCCTCTTGAGCGCCTCGATCACGCCTCTGGAATGGCCGTGCGCGGTATCGATGACGAGGAGGTCCACCTTCTTGGAGGCGAGGAGTTCGACGCGCTGTTCGAGGTCGGCGCCGACGCCTACGGCGGCCGCTGCCCTGAGGCGTCCCGATGAATCGAGGCTCGCGTTCGGGTAATCGGCTTTTTTCGCGATGTCCTTCACGGTGATGAGGCCTTTGAGCCTGCCTTTCTCGTCGGTGAGGGGAAGCTTTTCGATCCTGTGCTCCTGGAGGATGTTCCGGGCCTGCTCGAGGGTTGTGCCCACGCGGGCGGTGATGAGTCTTTCGCTCGTCATGAAGGCGCTCACCGGTTTCTCGAAGTCTTCCGGCGCGCAGAAGCGTATGTCCCTGTTGGTGAGTATGCCCACGAGCTTCTTCTCCGGACCGCTCGTTATGGGGATGCCGGAAATCCTGAATTTTTCCATGAGGCCGCGGGCTTCCGAAAGGGAAGCGTCCTTTTCCAGACAGACGGGGTCGAGGATCATGCCCGATTCGGAGCGCTTCACCTTGTCCACTTCTCCGGCCTGCTGTTCGGGCGACATGTTTCTGTGGATGACGCCCATGCCACCCATCCGCGCGAGGGCTATGGCGAGGGCCGATTCGGTGACCGTGTCCATCGCCGCCGACAGCAGGGGGATGTTGAGGATTATGTCGCTGGCTATCCTGGCCTTCGTATCGATGTAAGCCGGCAGAATTTCGCTGAAGGCCGGTACGATGAGGACATCGTCAAAGGTCAGCGCCGTGCTGGATCCGAAAATTTCTTCGTTCATGGAAAACTCCTCCGCTTGCCCAGAACTGCTGGATTCTGGGCTTTCGATCAATGCCTGAAATGGCGGGCGCCCGTGACTACCATGGCGATGCCGGCTTTATCGGCCGCCTCTATGGATTCGCCGTCGCGCAGCGATCCGCCAGGATGGACAATGGCCGTAATGCCCGCTTTGGCGGCTTCTTCTATGGAATCGGGGAAGGGAAAGAAGGCGTCGGAGGCGAGGACGGCGCCACGCGCTTTTTCGCCAGCCCGCTGCGCGGCGATGCGTACCGAGTCGACCCTGTTGGGCTGGCCGCCGCCGATGCCCACCGTCGCTCCAGCCTTCGCGAAGACGATGGCGTTGGATTTAACCGACATGCAGGCCTTCCAGGCGAATTTGAGATCGCGGAGTTCGGTTTCCGTCGGCGCCCTTCCGGAGACGACTCGCCACTGGGCATCGGCGGGGTCGCCTGCGTCGACATCCTGGCGGAGGAATCCGCCGAGCACCGTCCTTATTTCGTCGCGCTGGGCGCCTGAGCCCGGGATCACCAGCCGCAGGTTCTTTTTCTTCGCGAGGATGGCGAGGGCCTCGTCGTCGAAGGCCGGCGCCGCGATGCATTCGACGAAAAGCTTGCCGAGGCTCTCGGCGCAGCGGGCGGTAAAGCGGGCGTTGGTCGCTATCACGCCGCCGAAGGCGGATACAGGATCGCAGGCGATGGCTTTCTCGAGGGTTTCAGGAAGGGTCGAGGCATCGGCGGTTTCGGATTCAGCGATGCCACAAGGCGAAAGGTGCTTCACGACGACGACGGCTGGCTTTTCAAAGCGGCCGACCGCGTGCCAGGCCGCGTCCAGATCGAGAATGTTGTTGTAGGATAGCTCCTTGCCCTGAAGGACGCGGCCTCCAAGAGGGCCCTGCCCTTTTTCGAAGGAATAGAGTTCGGCGCTCTGGTGGGGATTTTCGCCATAACGAAGGGTTTGGGCCTTCCACCCGCGCAGGGGGGAAGCGGCGGCATCGCCAGCCGAGAGCCAGGTTCCAATCGTCTCGTCGTAGGCTGAAGTATGGGCGAAAGCCTTGGTCGCCAGCCTCCGTCGCGTGGATTCCGAAACGCTCCCCGCTGACTCTATTTCCTCAATCAGGGGAATATAGTCGGCGACATCGCAGAGAATTGTCACTCTCTCATGGTTTTTCGCTGCCGCCCTGATGAGGGCTACCCCTCCTATATCGATC
>JBAQLW010000020.1:0-2376 GCA_049302175.1 Rectinemataceae bacterium | reverse complement strand
CTCCTATTCGCGGTCACACCAGGCTTTCGTCAATGCGCCGCACGCTAGTTGTTCGATGGCCGGTTTAGGTGATACTTGTCATCAAGGTCTCCCCCTTTTAGTCCTGAAGGGGTGGTGCCTTACGGATACCAGACTACCTGCCACCGGCTCCCGAGTCCCGTCGAACTCAGGATACTACGGGCGCTTCACACTTTAAACATAGCTACTTGTCCAATTCTCCTTTTCAAAAACACTGTAAAGCAAGGTGCGCTATGGATTCTATTCTTGACATCATCGGCCGAACTTCCGAGCTCTTCGCCGTCGATCTGGCTTCTCGCGAGGTCGAGCTGTCGAGCCTCGTCAAGGCCTCTCGCTTCCTCGTCATTGGTGGCGCCGGCTCCATCGGGCAGGCGGTCACGCGCGAGATTTTCAGCCGCGATCCCAAGCTTCTCCATGTGGTGGACATCAGCGAGAACAACATGGTCGAACTGGTACGTGATCTGCGCTCGTCCATCGGCTATTCTTCCGGCGAGTTCGCCACCTTCGCCATCGACGCGGGCAGCGACATCTTCGACGCCTTTATGAAGAACGGCCCCGGCTACGATTATGTGCTCAATCTATCCGCGTTGAAGCATGTGCGCAGCGAGAAGGATCCCTATACCCTGATGCGCATGGTCGACGTCAATGTGTTCAACACCGACAAGACCATGAGGCAGGCCGCCGCCGCCGGTGCGAGGAAGTATTTCTGCGTCTCCACCGACAAGGCGGCCAATCCGGTGAATATGATGGGAGCCAGCAAGCGTATCATGGAGTACTTCCTGATGCGTCGGAGTCTGGAGCTGCCTGTTTCCACCGCCCGTTTCGCCAATGTGGCCTTCTCGGATGGAAGCCTTCTCTATGGCTTCAACAGGCGTCTGGATAAGGAACAACCCATTTCCGCTCCCAACGATGTCAGGCGCTATTTTGTCACGCCCAAGGAATCTGGCGAGCTTTGCCTGATGTCCGCGCTTCTCGGTGAAAACCGCGATCTCTTCTTCCCCAAGCTCGACGCGGAGGCGAATCTCATCACATTTTCAGAAATTGCCGAACGGTATTTGCGCCACCGTGGCTATGAGCCCGTCCCCTGCGCCACCGAGGACGAAGCCCGCGCCCGTGTGGGCGAATTGAAAGCACAAGGCAAGTGGCCGGTTTTCTTTTTCGCGAGCGACACAACAGGCGAAAAGGACTTCGAGGAGTTCTTCACCGATAAGGAAAGCCTCGATATGGAACGCTTCGAATCCATCGGCGTCATCCAGAACGCCCCCGCCTGGAACCCCGCCGCTCTCGACCATTTCGAATCCGAAATCCGCGCTATGCGCGCCCGGGGCTCCTGGACCCGCGCCTCCCTCATCGACCTCTTCAATGCCACCATCCCCGAATTCGCCCATAAAGAAACCGGCAAATTCCTCGACAGCAAGATGTAAGTTAAAAATCGGGGATATCATGAGAAGAATCGAAAGCCGGTGAAGATTCACTGACTTGCGGTATCGCCCGGTGGAGGTATCATAAGGAAATCGGAATCGACGGATAAAAGATGAAGGCTGGGAGTCTGACTGGGATACGCGCAAACGTAAGCCCGTTTGGGGATTAGCCAGCCTTCACCGGACGATCTAATGGGGCTGTGCTGTTAGGCACGGAAACCCGAATAGAGGACTGGGAATTCGCCCGATCCATTTCTGTCGATACCGCCACTTTTGGGAAGGAGGACCGATGTATAAGGAGTTTATCGGTGTCGATCTCCATTCCACGCAAGTCACGGTGCACCGGATCATCGTCGGCCAGAGCGGGGAGATAGAGCGAAGAAAAAGTCAGTACCCGATGGAGCAGATGGAAACACACTTCATTGCGTCACTGCACCCAGGTTGCGCCGTCTGCGTGGAGGCGGGCTCCGGGTCGCATATGCTTGCGCGCATGATTGTCGCGGCAGGTGCTCGGGCCTTCGTCGTGAACCCTTTAAGCATGCCGCAGATCTTCATGACGGCGAAGAAAACGGACAGCATCGATGCGAAGAAGCTGGCTGATTGCCTGAAGCAGCATCTTGAGAACAACGATCCCAACGATGGCTTTCCTGAAGTCACGGTAGCCAACGAGGATACGCAGCGGTTATTGAACGTTTGGAGCGCTACCTGGAACACCCGCGCTTGCCGCCGGAAGTCGGGATCATCGCCCACCAGGAAAAGCATCAGTATGAGGAGCTGGACGCGTTCAAGGCCGAGTTGCGCTCGATGATCGAATCGATAGGAGTCATCCGCACAGTGAACAAGCAGGCCTGCTGATAGGGATCAGCGGAATCAGCGTGTTTGGTGCCGTCTGCATCATGGCGGATATTATCACCATTGACAGTTTCCGCACGAGCAA
>JBAQLW010000019.1:0-3680 GCA_049302175.1 Rectinemataceae bacterium | reverse complement strand
GGCAAAGGCAGTGAAGAATCGAAGCAGCTGCGAAACTCAGAACATCTTGGCGAACTTGGCGACGTTCTCCTTCGTGAAGACGAAGGGAATGCCCATGACCGCGTTGCCGTCCTTGCCGATTGCGATGTCGCCCATGCGTCCGGCCTTTACCACGTCGCCTTCATTGCCCTTCACCTGTCCTTTCACGAGGGAGTAGGCGATGTAGGTGGCGGAGTAGCCGAGATCGATGGGATTCCACAGGGCGAATTTTCTGGAGATATCCTTTTCGGTGTAGTACTTCATCTCGGAGGGGAGCCCGAGGCCGGTGAGTTCGACCTTGCCCTTCAGGCCCTTGTCCTCGATGGCTTTTCCCGCGGCGGCGACGCCGACGGTGGTCGGGGAGATGATGCCGCGGAGGTTGGGATAGGATTCGAAGAGGCCCAGGGCTTCGCGATAGGACTTGTCGGAGAGGTCGTCACCGTAGACGGTCGCGACCAGTTTCATCTGGCTGTATTCGGGTTTCTTCAGCTCTTCCTTCATCCAGCCTATCCAGGCATTCTGGTTCGTGGCCTGGCTGGTGGCTGAGAGGATGGCGATCTCGCCTTTCTTGCCGATGAGTTCGGCGATCAGCTGCACCTGCTGGCGGCCGATGAGCTCTTCCTTGGAGGGAACGAGGTCGACAAGGCGGCCATCCTTGGCTATGCCGGAATCGAAGGAGATGACTTTGATGCCGGCCTTCATCGCTTTCTTGGCGATGGGGACGAGGGCGTCGCGGTCGTTGGCGGAGATCGCGATGGCGTCCACGCGCTGGGCGATGAGGGAATCGATGATCTCGATCTGTCCCTCGGCCGTCGGGGTCGCGGGGCCCTGATAGATGAGTTCGACGTTGCCGAGTTCCTTGGCCGCTTCCTGGCCGCCGTCGCGGCAGGCCTCGAAGAAACCGTTGCCGAGGCCTTTGACGACCATGGCGATGCGGATTTTCTGCTGGGCGAACGCGGCACCCGAGGCGAACAGGGCGAAGACGAGGAGCAGCGCTACAAAACGAAATGCTTTTTTCATGAAAAGCCTCCTGGAGAGATTTTCGACCCTTTGATGATGGACGCGATTTCCGAAACGCGAAATGGCACGAGTCTACGATTCAGGTGTGGGACTTCTACGATTTGCCCGGTTCCCGGCTCTCCGATGGATATTCGCCCAGCAATTCATGGTAACGGCGGGAAAAGTGGCGCACATCGGCGTAGCCGACGGTTTTCGCCGCGTCGGCCACCGAAACGCCGCCGGCGAGGATGAGCTTTCGCGCTTCAGTCACGCGATAGCGGGTGAGGTAGGACATGAAGGTTTCGCCCATCTTCTTA
Organism: Rectinemataceae bacterium; assembly: GCA_049302175.1. Classification (GTDB taxonomy): domain Bacteria; phylum Spirochaetota; class Spirochaetia; order Treponematales; family Rectinemataceae; genus CAYXUF01. The sequence continues at coordinate 2,346 of JBAQLW010000019.1, read as the reverse complement.
TGGAATAGAGCCGAGAGATAGTTAGGGCTAAAGCCCGTCAGGTCGGCGAGATCGGCGATGCTGACGTCGGCGTTGAAGTTGCGCGCCACGTAGTCGAGAACGGCGGCGATCGCCGGATCCTGCTCCGGGCAGGAGGGGAGGAGCTTTAGGCGCGCAAGACAGGCGCGCAGGGCTTCGGGGTCGACGGGCTTCACGAGGTATTCGGTGACGCCGAGCCTGATGGCGCTCTGGGCGTATTCGAACTCCGCGAAGCTCGAGACGATCACCCAGAAGATGCCCGAATTCTGCGGAACGCAGCGCCTGAGCGCCTCAAGGCCATCGACGCCCGGCATTCTGATGTCGACAAAGCAAAGATGGGGCTTCGTCGCAGCGACCATGGCGACGAGTTCGAGCCCATCGGCCGCTTCGTAGATATTTTCTGAATTGAAGCCTTCGTCCTCCAGGAACGATTTGAGAAGGAAACGCGCGGGCGCCTCGTCGTCGGCGACGATGATTTTCACACTCTTCCCTCCTCGATCGGAAGCTCTATCGTGGCTGAAAAACCTCCTCCGGGAGGAGAGGAGAGATCCATCCGGGCATCCTTGTAGAGGAGGTCGAGACGCTTCTTCACATTGCCTAGGCCTACCCTCTCGTGGAGGCTGAGACTGTCGGCGAGAGATTGAAGCCGGGCTTCGTCGCAGCCAACCCCGTCGTCGTGGACGCTGAGCATGAGTCTGCCGCCTTCGATCCTGGCTTCCACCGAGAGGGTGCCGTGGCCGAGTTTGGGCTCGAGGCCATGGATGAGGGCGTTCTCGACGAGGGGCTGGACGATGAGCTTGGGTATGCGTTCCCCATCGGCGCGTCCGTCCGTCGAAAAGAGGAAATCGAAGCGCTCGCCATGCCTCAGTTTCTGCAGTTTGCAGTATTTACCCAGGAAAGCGAATTCCTCGGACACGCTGGCCCATTGGTCGTGCTGGAGGTTGTAGCGGAGCATGTCCTTGAGGGCTATGACAGCCGCTTCTAGTTTTTTCGACTCGCCCATGCGGTTGAGCGCCATGAGGGAGGTGAGGACATTGTAGAGGAAATGCGGTTGTATCTGGGCCTGGAGGGCCTCGAATCCCGCGTCCCTGCGCGCGGCGAGGGCGGCGTGGACTTCCACGCTGTCCAAAACCTGAGCCGCGTAGTCGGCGATGGCGGTAAGGCGGGAATACTCGAGATCGGTGAAGCTCCGGTCGTCCCTCGCGAAGAGGAACCAGCCTGCGCTTTTCCTGCGCACGGTCATGGGCACGAGAAGGAGGGACACGACCGATGTTCCCAGTTCGAGGGAAGAGAGGTTGAAGCCTCCCGCGGTCAGGTCTTTGACGAAGAAGGCGGCGTTGGGCGAGGGAAGCATGGCCGCGAAATCGGTCATGGGACGGAGTGTTCCCTTGGTCCAGGAGGGCGTGGGATCGAAGCCCGATTTCGCGGCCATCCGCAGATCATTGCCCGAACGGAGGAGTACCTGGACACAGCGGGCTCCTCCCTCGCGGAGGAGGGCGTCGGAGAGTATCTCGAAGATTGTCTCGGTGGAGGGATCCTCGGGAAGGGCTTCGTTCACGTCCTTGAGAATGGAAGGGATCGATTCGACGTTCTTTTTCAGGTCGTCGGCGAGGCGCTGGAAGGCGAGGCCGAGGGCGCCGAGTTCGTCCTTGCTGCGTATGGGCACGTGCACCGAGAATTCACCCTCGGCCACCTTGCCTATCGCGCTCTCGAGATTGCGTATCGAGGCTAGAATCCCCGAGGTGAGGAGAAAGACGACGAGAACGGTGAGGGCGCCAAGAAAGATGACGGCGGTCGCGAATCCGAAAGTGGCCGCCTTCTCCAGCCTTTCAGCCTCAAGCCTGATACCGTGCACGAAACGGTTGAGGAAGCTCTCGAAGATATTGTTCAAATAAAAGGAAGAATCCCGTATCGCCCCGAAGATGCCGTACAGCGATTCGTCCTTGCTCTCCTGGATGAGCATGTAGAGATCCCGATCTTCGGAGGGGGAGAGTTCCCGCGCCCTCTCGAACAGAACGGAAAGCCGCTCGAATTTGACAAAGGCCAGATCGGCGAGGGGGGCCGCCGTCTGGTATGCCGAGGACAGCTCCTTGTCGCGCGCGAGGATGTCGGCGATAGTGGCGTCGCCCATGAAAGCGGCGTATTCATCGCGAAAGAGGCCTGTTTCGTGGGCGAATTCCTTGCCGGTGACGAGGGACCGCGGCGCCAGCACCACGGAGCGGAGGGCTTGGTAGGAATCGGGGGTGAAGAGGTCGAAGACCACGTCCTTGAGGAGGCTGTAGACGCGGCGCGAACGGGCGATCAGGAGAGTGCCGTTCTCGACGACGG
>JBAQLW010000018.1:0-3226 GCA_049302175.1 Rectinemataceae bacterium | reverse complement strand
GATGAGAGCCGGACTTCCATATCTTGCGCCAGGATCGCTGAGCGAGTTCCAGAATAACGAATAGGACCGCATTGCATAAAGATTATAGGGGCGAGACCATCGCGTCGGATCGGTGTCGCCGAAAGGCCCATAATATAGCGGCTGGAGCACTGCTTCATGACGTGCTCGAAGGATATGGCCGATACATGGTGGCACTCGTCGATGATGATCTGGCCGTATGTCTCGAGAAAACTGCGAAGGTTTTCCCTGCGCACGAGTGACTGGAGCACTGCGATATCGACAATACCGCTGGGGCGATTTGCGCCACCGCCGATTGTGCCAACTCCGGGAGCTTCAAGAGCGAGGAATGTCTTGAGCCGCTCTTTCCATTGTTGCTGTAGCTCGCGGCGGTGGACGAGCACGAGGGTGTTGACGCCGCGACGCGCGATGAGAGCGGCGGACGCCACCGTTTTCCCGAAAGCGGTGGGTGCGTTCAGCACCCCATGTTCATGCTTCAGCATCGCTTCTACCGCCGCTTCCTGTTCGGGGCGAAGGAGTCCTGTAAAGGATATCGCTATCGGTTTGCCACAAGCGCGTTCATCTTTTATCCGCAATTCCACTTCATTCTCAAGGAGAAGATTTTCAAGGTCATGAAGGCATCCTCTGGGCATAGCAATATGGCGGGGAAAGTTTTCAGCGCAATCGATAATGCGGGGCTTATCCCACACCGAGAGCCTTAGCGATTGGGCTTTGTAGAATTCCGGATTGGGGAAGGCGGCAAGGCGAACAATGCGATTCAGAAGTGGTTGAGGGAGCTGATCTTTGGCTATATAGAGACGATCGGAAAGAACAACATCGATGAAGCTGGGCAGGATACACTGCACTTTTCTGGATAGGGCATTCATTTTCCATGGATCGTCAGTGTCTTCGTACATAAAGGAGACATCCAGTGGGTGATGTCCCTCCGTGGCTCGATGAATGATTTCATCCACCATATCCACATCGATAGGAACGATCGACGAAAGATATACCCATTGATCGGGAAATGGCTGAAAATCGTCATCGACAAAGATCGTCGTCCCCTTCTCTCGCGCATTTTTCTGCAGCGGCAAGGCGATAAGATTGCCGAATCCTCCTGAGGGTAGACGATCCTGATTCGGGAAAAGCCGATCATAGCTTGCAAGAGACAGTTGCCGTCGTCTTGCGCATGTACGGCTTATCAAGGCCGATCCTAGCTGCCGGGCTATTACCGCCTGCAGATCCCTGGAAAAAAATAGCCAGACATGGGCACCCTTGCCTGAACGGGATACCTCCAGGCTGCACGTCACTGCCAAATCATGGCATGTTTCCACAAAAGAGCGGGCATCGTCACGCCAGTCTTTATCGTCGAAATCAATCGCGAGAAGACGGCAGGTATCATTGGTTTGAAGCGGATAAAGGCCGACCACATGCGTTCCCGCACAATGATCAAAAACGACTTGATCGGTTAGCGGCAATAGGGAACGATGCGCACAGGCTGAACATTTACCATTCGGCTTTATGCAGATCCCTGTTTCCCACTCATTCGCGCACGCTGGCGAGTAGCCGGATTTACCTTCTTTCGATTGCCATCGCAGGGCATAGACATCATCCCTGCCTTTGAACAGTTTACGGAAAAGGACAACTTTTTCAACCGTGGTCATGCCGGAATCTGGATAGCTATTGGTTTCTTTGTCGTATGGGATGCCATGTTCCCTGAGCAATGTTTTGAGCCTTTCGTTTTCTTTGCGGAGGAGGGAGAGAACAGACTGCTCGTCGAGCATGATGGGCTGGGCTCCTCTATGTTCAACAATTCATAGCATCAGTATATATGCGTCTATGAAAACGCTCCATAAGCGCTTGCTAAGCAAAAGCTAATATATCTCATATCCTTGCGCGCTCGATGCAAGACAATGGGATCTGTCATTTTACCACTATAGTCACCTATATGCATAGTATTTTGGTTATTAGACTGTACAATTATAGCAATTGGCTCTATACTTTGATCATGGAACGGCTCATTGAACAATTCAGACGAAAGATGGCGCTCACCCAAGGCGCGTCGATTCGGTCTATAGATAAGAACATAGCTTGGGAGGCTCGGCTCATCGGCATCAGGGGAGCCCGGGGGGTCGGAAAAACCACCCTCCTGTTGCAGCATATCAAGAATACCTTCGCCGACGATCTCCAATCCGTCCTGTACGCAAGCCTTGATAATCTGTGGTTCGCGGAGCGCCGCTTGATCGATTTAGCGGACGAGTTCCATAAGCGGGGAGGCGTCTACCTTTTTCTCGATGAGGTGCATAAATACCCTGATTGGGCTCAGACCATAAAAAATCTCTACGACGATTACCCGGACCTGCACATTGTCTTCACGGGATCTTCGCTTCTGGAAATCCTTAATGCCCGGGCAGACCTAAGCCGCAGGGCTTTGATGTACGAATTGCAGGGATTATCCTTTAGGGAATTCCTGAATTTTCAAATTGGATACACGTTCGCGCCCCTTCCCCTTGAGGATCTTCTTAAGCGACACGAAAGCATAGCGATGGACATTCTAGCCCAGATTAAGCCCTTCAAATACTTTTCCACCTATCTGCAAACCGGGTATTACCCTTATTATCTCGAAGGCCAGGAAACTTATTATCAGCGCCTCGAAGAGACAGTAATGATGATATTGGAGCTCGAGCTGCCGCTACTCCGCCATATCGATATCTCCTATGTGCCCAAATTGAAGCAACTGCTGGGTATAATCGCCGAGTCTTCCCCCTTTATCCCCAACATTTCAAAGCTGAGCGAACGGATTCTTATTCATAGGCAGACCTTGCTCTCCTATCTCCAGTTTCTTGGCGAGTCGAAGCTGACTCATTCTCTCTTCAGGAATACGCAAGGGATAGGAGCCCTCCAAAAGCCCGACAAGCTTTACCTGGATAATACCAACCTCGCTTATCTGTTCCGTGGCGACAAGGTAGATATCGGAACCTTGAGAGAGACCTTTCTTCTGAACCAGCTTGCCAAGGATCATGCGGTGACCTACACGCAAGCCGGCGACTTCCTCGTAGATGGTTCTACGACGATCGAAGTGGGAGGTAAAAACAAGACACGTCGACAAATAAAGGACCTTGCCGAAGGGTACATAGCCGCGGATAAGTTGGAATATGGTTTTGGGCGGAAAGGGCCCTTATGGTTGTTCGGTTTCTTGTATTGATGGGAGATAGGGGACCTTCAGGAC
>JBAQLW010000017.1:0-2277 GCA_049302175.1 Rectinemataceae bacterium | reverse complement strand
GCTGCCAGCCATTCCACATAGTATATGTTTCCCAGGAGCCCCAGGCCAGCGAGGAAGCTGACTGCCAGGCTGGAGGCTCCCAGAAGAAACCCTCCTGCCGCGTCCATCGGGAGGGTTCTGTCGGCCGCGTTGCGATGCATGGCGAGCATTGTGTACGCGGGTCGTTTCCCTGTCAATCGCGAGGGAGGAAAGTGATGGAAAGACCCGAGAATGATATGCTGGACGAAGCGAAGACCGCAGCTCTGCGCGGGGCCTGCGCTCGCGTTCTGGATCTGCCCGGCAGGCCGCTTTCCGGCCTTGCAGCGCTTGTGCTGAAGGGCGGCCGGATCGCCTGGGAAGGCTGTTTTGGAGTAAAGCGTTTCGCCGCTGGAGGCGGGGGCGGGAAGGATCTGCTCGTCGACGGCGAAACGCGATGGCGCGCCGCTTCCATGTCCAAGCCCGTATCGGCCCTGGGCGCCATGATCCTCGTGGAGCGGGGCCTCCTTGATCTCGACCGCGACGTCTCGGACTACCTCGGCTATCCTCTGCGAAATCCCGACTTCCCCGACAGGGCGATAACGACACGAAGCCTCCTCGGCCATACCTCCAGCCTCCGCGACGCCGGCTTCTACTATCCTCCCCTCGGCCGCGCCCTGAGGGAGCTCTTTGTCCCCGGCTTCGAGTATTATGATGGGGGCGGGCATTTCGCCCGGGCCGACAAAGCGGTCGATAAAGGTCCCGGGTTCTTCTATTGTTACTGCAACTTGGGCTATGGCGTTCTCGGGAGCGTCATGGAGAAGGTATCGGGCAGAAGGTTCGACCTCTTCATGAAGGAGGCGGTTTTCGACCCGCTCGGCATCGACGGAGGCTTCAATCCCAATCTTCTTTCCGATAAAGCATTCCTGAATCTTTCGCCCATATACAGAAAAGGTTCTCCCAACAGCGATTCCTGGGATTCCGAGGGAAGCTGGCAGCCCCAGATAGACGATTACCGCGGCATTCGTCCGCGCCTGCCCGTCCGCATCCCCGCGGGCGGTCGCGAAGCTTCCCTGTCGCTCGAAAGCTACAGGCTGGGCGACAACGGAGCCCTTTTTTCCCCCCAGGGCGGCATGCGCATCAGCGCCCGCGACATGGTGAAGATCGCCCAGCTCTTTATAGACGGAGGCGAAGTCGATGCCGGCTTCGGGCGGAACGGGGAGGTCGGCCAACCCAGCCAGCCTGGACAGCCTGGACAGCCCGGCCAGCCTGGGCACACAAGGCGACTCCTTTCGGAAGAGAGCGTCGCCGCCATGATGAGTCCTGGCTGGAGCCGCCGCGAGGATGGAGGCAATTGTGAGGAAGAACACAGCCGGGTCTTCGCGACGGGCATCGGTCTCATGCGGCCGACAGCCCCCGGCGGCGGTCCGGCGCTCTGGGGACATCGGGGCAATGCCTATGGCTTTCTCGGGGGCATGTTCATCGACAGGGCGAGCCGTTCCGGCTATGTGTACATGATCGGTGGAACGGGAGCCAATCCCGACCTCGACGTCAACAGAAGCCCCCTGAGCGGTCTCACGGTATGGGAGGAGGAGCTAGGGAAAGCCCTGGAATCGTCGCTCAGGCTGATTTGAAGCGCCGGCGAACCCTGAGCTGCTCGGGTGGCGCCTCGGCGATCTCGGCCATCCGCTTCACCCGCCGGTAGAGGAGATCCTGGGCCGAGGCTGTTTTCTCGCCCTCCTGCGGTTTCACACCCTCCCATGATCCATCCGGGAGCATCCGGTACGCGTGTTCGGTGTCCCTGAAATAGGCATCGAAGATTTCCCCACAGGCGCGCTGGAGCCTCTCATCGATGACGGGGAACATGAGCTCTATCCTCCGCTCCAGGTTCCTCGGCAGACAGTCGGCGCTCGAGAGATAGTATTCCTCGGCGCCTCCATTGCGGAAATGGAACATGCGCGAATGCTCGAGGTAGCGGCCTAGGATGCTCCTCACTTCGATCGTCTCCGAAAGCCCCGGAATGCCCGGCAGGAGAGTGCATGCTCCGCGCACGTTAAGCCTGATCCTCACGCCGGCGCGTGAAGCCTTGTAGAGGGCTTCTATCACATCGGTATCGGCGAGGGCGTTCAGCTTAGCCTCGATGAGGCCGGGCGATTCCGGCGTGGAGCGCTGGATTTCCCGCTCGATGAGGGAGAGGATGCGTTTTTTCAGGTCGAAGGGCGCTATGGCGAGATGGGTGAGGGGCTGGATGGTGGAATAGCCGGTGAGCATGTTGTAAAGGGCCGATGCCTCCCTGCAGAGATCCTCGTTGGCGGTGAGGAT
>JBAQLW010000016.1:0-1810 GCA_049302175.1 Rectinemataceae bacterium | reverse complement strand
GTTCTGCGGCCATCGCAGCTACAGCTCTCGGCGTAGCCCTGGCCGCGACTTCGCACTACGGCGGCAAACGCTCTGGCCTCGGAGGATGGATGACAGCCCTTCCCCTCGCCCTCTCCCCTGCCCTTATCGCTTCAGGCTGGAGCGCTCTCCTGAGCCGGGGAGGAGCCGTGCTTATTATTCTCGCGCAGACTTCGATAGCCTGGCCCTTTGTGGCGCGATCGGTCTCTTCCGCCTTCGCCGCCCTCGACAGGAGCAGGAATGAAGCGGCGCGCAGCCTGGGAGCGACGCCGATCAAGGCCAGCCTCAGGGTGGATATCGCCACGCTAGCGCCTTCCCTAGCCAGCGCCGCCGCCTTCGCCTTTTCGATCACCATGGGCGATGCCAACATTCCGCTGATCCTCGGTTCAGGAAAACACGAAACCCTTCCCCTCCTCCTCTATCGCCTCACCTCATCCTACCGCTTCAACGAGGCCTGCGCCGTAGGCCTTGTCCTCGCCCTTTTCACGAGCCTCGCCTTTTTTCTGAAAGAGAGGACCTATGAAGCATCTTGAAGTGACGGACCTGCGTCTCGAGCGCGGCGACTTCAACCTCCTGGCATCGCTCGAGCTGGAACGAGGTTCGACCGGTGTCATCCTCGGACCTTCGGGCTGCGGAAAGACAAGCCTTCTCCGCTGCATCGCCGGGCTTGAGAGGCAGGCGGGCGGAAGCATCGTGGTGGGAGGAAGGGCGATGGAAAACCTTCCGCCCGAGAAGCGCGATATCGGTTTCATATTTCAGGACCTCGCTCTCTTCGACCACCTGACGGGAAGGGAAAACATCGGTTTCGGGCTTACATTGAGAAAAATCCCGAGGGATGAAGCAGCCGCGGCGGTTGAGGCGCTCGCCTCCAAGCTTAGGATCGGCTCCCTCCTCGACCGCAGGCCTTTTGCCATGTCGGGTGGCGAAAAGCAGCGCCTGGCCTTCGCCCGCGCCTTGGCGACAAAACCAGGGCTTCTTCTCATGGACGAACCGCTCTCCTCACTGGACGCCCCCCTGCGCCGCGAATTGCGCGCCTATCTCAGGGCGACCCTTTCGCGCGAAGGTATCACCGCCCTCCATGTCACCCATGATGTCGAGGAAGCCCTCGAGATGGGTGACGAGATTTTCATCATGAAGGCGGGAAGAATACTGGCGAGGGGAAAGCCCCGCGCTATCCATGAAAATCCGCCCGATGCCTGGTGCGTCCGCTTTCTGGGTCTGGGCGGCCTCCTGCCCATTCTCGGGATGGAGCCTCTCGGCGACTCGATCGCTGTCAGCACGCCTTACGGTCGCCTCTCCTGTCCCGCCGCTGCCTTCAAGGCCAACGGCGCCGACGAATCGCGGAGGGCACGCTTCTTCATCCCGCGCGGAGCCGCGGCCCTCGCTGGCGGCGGAGGTTTGGAGGAAGGCGTGAACCGTTTGCGTGCCAGCGTCGAGAGGATTATCTTCCAGGGGAATTTTCAGCGCCTGGTCCTTCGACTCAAGGCTTCCCTGGATACAGGCGGACGCGTACACGTGCCTGATGTCGAAGACGAGGGCCTTATCGAACTCGAGATCGACACTTCATGGAGCATTGTCCCAGGCGAAGAGGTCGGGGTCGACGTCAGGCCTGAAAAATGCAGGATTCTTCCAGAGCTCTCATGATGGCTGAGGCCGAGGCCTCGTCCGAATCGCCCTCGCACCATCCGTAGCGCAGGCGACAGACTGATTCGTAGAGAGGTCCCCTCAAGTCCATGAGCGCTCTCGCCCTATTCTCATAGTCGCCCGATGCGAGAAGGGGGCGCTTGAAACG
>JBAQLW010000015.1:0-3325 GCA_049302175.1 Rectinemataceae bacterium | reverse complement strand
CTGCCGTCCTTCCCCTGAGTTCCTCCATTGTCCCCATGAAAATGATTTTTCCCTTGTTGATGATGGCCAGCTCATCGCAGACCTTCTCCGCCACCTCCATCACGTGGGTGGAAAAGAAGACGCACTTGCCCGCTTTTGTCCTCTCCCTCATGATAGCCTTGAGCTCGAAGGCGGCCTGAGGGTCGAGGCCGACCATGGGCTCGTCCAGAACCCAATTGGTGGGATCGTGCAGAAGGCTGGCCATTATTCCCAGTTTCTGCTTCATCCCCCTGCTCAGGCTCCCGATCGGCGAGGCGAGGGCTTTCTCGACCAAAGACATCGGCGATGAAATCGAGATATTCATGGACCTTCAGACGGTTGAACAGCTCGGGATTGTCATGCACGAGGCCGATGCGCCGCTTGGCCTCCAAGGGCTTTTCCAGCATTGAAATGCCGTCCACAAGGACCTTTCCATTGTCGGGATCGAGGGCTCCGCAGAGCATATGATCATCAGTTCTCCTATTATCAAGCATCACAATCATATTCCGTCTTCCGTGTTCTTCAAAGCCGGTGCATAATGTGTCACTATGGCAACAGTCCCGATCAGCCCCGATTCGAGCCCCAGCGTCACTCTCGATGACGAGATGCCCCTTTCCTTCGCCGTCACCTATTTCGACCGCTATAAATTCGGCCGTTTTCCCGTCCTGGATTCGATAGGGCGGCTTGCGGGCATCATCACTGCTTCAGATATCCTCAGACGTCTCCTCATCGCCCTCAACGAGGAAATCGGAAAGATGGAAAAGAGGATGGCAGACCGCCATGAAACGAACGAGGGACTCCTCCCCGTCATGGAACTCAGCTTCGGCACAAGTCCCCTCGATTTTTCCAAGGCGGGCGGCGCCAGCGCCCGATTCAAGAAAGCCCTTGTCGCGCGGAACTGTCCGCCGCCTATCGCCAGGAAGGTAGCTGTCGCCTCCTATGAACTTGAACTCAACCAGGTGATCCACTCGACAGGCGGTATCATGCGGATGCGGGTATTCGACGATACGATAGAGATTTTCGCCCAGGACGAGGGACCGGGTATACCCGATGCCGAAAAAGCTATGCAGGAAGGTTTTTCCACGGCGAACGAGTGGGTGCGCTCCCTGGGTTTCGGAGCGGGGATGGGCCTGCCGAACGTTCGGCGCGTCGCCGACGAGTTTTCCCTACGCTCGGAGATGGGCAAGGGCACTTCGGTGACAGCCTTGATCCGATGGGACAAAAACTGATTTTCAAGGAGCGGTCGATGCATATTCGAGACCTTCCCGGCATTATCGATGCCGAGGTAGTGCAGGGTGTCTATGAAGATATCGAAATCAAGGGCGGTTATACCTCGGATCTTCTCTCCGATGTGATGGCGCATGCCCAGGCGAATGAAGTGCTCATCACCATACAGGCGCACAGGAACGCCGTGGCTGTCGCCAGCCTCGTCGGTGCTCCTGCCATCATCCTGTGCAATGGCAGGCCTGTGCCCGAGGACATGATCGAAGCGGCGAGGGGAGAGGGGATTGCCCTCATCCGCACCGACATCAACCAGTACGAGGTCTCGGGCAGGCTCTGGAAAGCCCTGCACGGCTGAGACGCGTTGCGGCTATGCCGGACTGTCGGCAGATCCCCGCCTCGATCTCTATCCGGAAGCCGAAGCAGGGCGCTTTTTCGGGGAACTGAGGCGGGTTCTGCGCGCGGGGAGACTTACCCCTACTCGGCCCAACGGATAGCGAAAGCTATAGGCTTTTCAAGGGTCAGCATATCGAAGAGGGAAATCTTTGTCTTGAATACCTGGCCCTGGGCCGTGCCGCCCGTCGCCAAAAGAATGGTCCGAGGCGCCGTTATCGTAATGTCGATGGAGCAGGCGTCGAAAGCAGGCATCGTTTTTTTCCCGATGATCACCGTTTCGAGGTTCATCCTGTACTCGGCCGCCGTTATAGGATCATCCTCGAGGATGGGAGGACTCAGGCTGTCGATCAGCCTTTCGTCGATGCCGGGAAAGAGGGCAAAGGCGGCCGCTGCGTTCTCCCTCGTGAGCGCGACTGAAAGCTCGCGCTGGGCGGGTTGGGAGCCTGAGGCGGGAATTGTCGACAAAGCCACCATCCCGGTGGGCACGAGGCTCCTATCGCCGGCGAATTCCTCTATGGCGGGAACCCAGATCACCGAGGTGAGGGAGTCGGGGCTTGGCGAGGATATATCGACGAGGAATATGGACTTCCTGCCCGCGAACTCCTGTTTGAGGCGGGCAGTATCGAAGAGCTCAGCCTTGGCTGGGATGTCGCCCAGCTGCCGAATCCTGGCGCTCAGCGCCTCGGGTACCTCCAGCCTGAGCGCCATCCTCGCGCTGAGGTCATTCCGGATCGTCGTATCCAGCCGTCCTGCGCAGGAGGCGAGGGCGAGACTACAGAGAAGCAAAGCCGCCGATTTCATCAATCCCGTCATCTTCATCATCTTTCGTGCTCCATGGTGCGCATTATAATTTCCGCGTGTAGACGGGGACAGGCCTGGTGCTCTGCCGCAGGAGCACTTCGCCCATCCTTTCGAGGGTTGCCTGGCTTTCGAGGCTGAGACGCCTGAAGGTCGAATGGCTCACGAGAATCTCCTGATGCAGCTCCCTGCAGAGGGAGTCGAGGCGAGCCGCCACCGCTATCGTATCGCCGAAAACCGTCTTTTGCTGCTCTCCGGGTGAGCCAAGCATCGCCGAAACCACCATGCCCGTATGAACCCCGATCGACACCTGGAGATTGGCGGGCAGGGACAGGGTAGCCAGGTCTTCCCTGAAGCCATCGAGCTCGTCCATGAAGGCATAGGCCGAATAGAGGGCTCGTTCGGGGTTGAGCTGTTCGTTGACAAGACCGAATAAGAGGACGACGGAGTCACCGGTTATGGAGATTATCCGCCCTCCCTCACTGCTCGCGACATGGGTCCACAGGGCGTAGTACTTGTTGAGGAACTCCGCCGATTTCTTCGCTCCCATAACCTCGGAAAGGGAAGTGAAACCCACGATATCCGAGGAGATGGCGGAGGCGAGGAGCCGTGTCGGCGCGAAAGGCGTGGCCGTCACCACTGCTTTTGGCTGCGACGCGGCGGTTTCGTCCTCAACGGACGGCGGTAGTTCAGGCTTGGGCGGCCGCTGGATGATGCGGTCGAGCCGCGACCGAAGGCTGATGGCCCGCATTCGCGCGGCGAGGAGCATGATATCGAAGCTGGCTATCCCTAGAAGGGCGAAAAGATGCTGGGGCGAAGCAGCGAAATCCTTCAGTCCCGAGAGGAAATGCCCAATCTTGAGCGCCTCCTGGTATGCTTCCCTGTCCATGTC
>JBAQLW010000014.1:0-2564 GCA_049302175.1 Rectinemataceae bacterium | reverse complement strand
AGGTCTTTTTCGCCGGGGACGAACGGCAAACCGTAAATCCCAGCGGTTTCCGCTGGGAAGGGGTGAGGGCGCGCTTCTACGAATCGGGGAGCAAAGTCCCCGATTTATCCAGGCTTTCCATGAACTTCAGGTCCTGCGGTGCAATCGTCGAGCTGGGGAACGCCCTTTTGGATCTCAAAAGAACATTCATCGGTGCCGGAAAGTTCGAAAGCCCGGAAACATGGAAATTTTCGGGTAAAGCCCCTGTCGTGATCGAAGGAATCCAGGAAAACGCCATTCTCGATATCGTCAGGCAAAGCGGCGCCGACCGCATCATTCTCACGCGCTCCACCGAAGAAAAACTCCGCCTTAAAACCCTCCTCGGCACCGAGCTCGTCTTCACTATCTTCGAGGCCAAGGGCCTTGAGTTCGATACGGTTCTCTTGTGGAAATTTATCGAGGACAGGGAAACGGAAAGGCTTTGGGAAGCCATGGGCGAGGGCTCGGGCGGCGCTTCGGAGGACATGATCCCCCACCTGCGCCACGAGCTCAATCTCCTCTACGTCGCGGTGGCGAGGGCCAGGTCCATCCTGGCCGTCTACGATGGGGAAAGACCATCCTCTGTCTGGAAGGCGGGGCGCCTGCCCTCCATCGTGGTCATGGCGAAGGAGGCCTCCTTTCTCATGGAGAGCTGGAGCAAAGCCTCCACGCCGGAAGCCTGGGCCAGGCAGGGCGATGGGCTGTACAAACGGGGCTATTATAAAAGCGCCGCCGAGTGCTATCGCCATGGAGGGCTCCCGGCCAAGGAAGATCTCAGCCTGGCCCATGCCGCCATGGAGGAGGGCGACTTCGGCGAGGCGGCGCCGCGCTTCGAGCGCAGAGGCGAGACCGCCCGGGCGGCCTTGTGTTACGAAAAAATCGGCAACCTGGAAAAGGCGCACATCCTCTATGCCAAACTTGGGGATAAAACCGCGGCGAAGCGGCTCAAGGTGCTTGCGCTGGAAAAAGCAGGCGATTGGCTCAAGGCAGGGAAATTGCGGTTTAAAATGGGCGAGCAGGCCAAGGCGATCGAGGATTGGGAAAAGGGAAACGCCCAGGGCATCCTCGCAAGCCATTATATAAAGATCAAAGACTATCCCAGGGCGGCGCACTCCTACGAAAAGGCGGGCGATGTCGCCAAGGCCATCACCTGTTACAAAAAATACCGCAACTACGAAAAGGCAGCCGAGCTTCTCCTTTCCTCCGGGCAGGAAGAAAAAGCCCTCAGAATGTTCAGGAGGGCGGGGGGAGCCTCGGGCTACCTCGAATTCTGCAGGCGAAGCGGAAAACCCGAGCTCATAGCCGGCGCCTATCTTGAGCTGGGCAAGTACGAGGATGCGATGCGGCTCTACAAAGAGTATGTAAGCTCAGCGCACGACGCGGCCGAAATCCTGCGGAATCAAGCCCTCGCTTTCGCGGCCAAACGCAAGCATGAACGAGCCGCGATACTCTTTACGGTGCTGGAATCCCACGAGGAAGCAGGAGAAGCCTTCAGGAAGGCGGGAGACTATAAAAGAGCCGCCACAGCCTTTTCCTTGGCCAATCGCCATTATGACGCGGCCATCCTATTTCAAGGCACGAAGCAGGCCGACAAAGCGCTTGCGGCCTGGAAAGCCTACCATCCCGACAGTCACGAAAAGCGAGTGGAAAAAATCGAGGCTATCCGGAGTCTCCATTGGCAGTTGCTCGGGAAAAATCCGACCGCATCGAAAAACTATAATCAAAGCATCGCCAACGCCCTTTTCGCGGAAGCCACCGATCGCTTCGATTCGGGCGACTATCTGAACGCTTTGGCCATAACCCTCCAGTTCAAGGAAAAAGATTATGTCATCGAAAGCCTCTTGCACCTGGCCGATGATATGCTCGCCGTCTACGCCATCGCCATGGATGGCGATTATGCGCTGTGGACGGTGTACCGGGCGCGGAAAAAAACGATTCGTCTCGATCCGATTGTCGCCGTCAATTATTTGAGCAGCTCCTATTCGGGTTTGGGCAATATCGAGAAAAGGACGGAAAGCGCCATCGATGGACTTCTTCTGCTGCTCAACGACATCAGCTCTTTCGTCGGCAAAGTATTCCTGGAACCGTTGTACATCAAGCTTGAGTACTTTATTTCATCCATCGAATACTACCTGCAAAAAGACAGAAACAGAATCCTGCGCTGGGGCGATAGTTACCTTACTATGCTTGCCTCGCTGAAGCAGTACACAAGGATCATCTCCGTAGGCCGCACATGGTCCGGTTTGAAAATATCCGATGTCGACATAGAAAAAATCATCGCCGGCATCGATGATCTGGCGGCGGCGCGAAACGACGATACGCTCCTCCTCTGCATGGCATCGATCAAGGAACGGCGGCCAGACCAGGCGATCCTTGACAGGATAATCGTGGATGAGAGCAACTGGAAAGTTATGCGATTCTATTTTGACATGAAGGGAAAGCTTCTCGATTTTCTCCTGGGAAAATTCATGTTCTTTGAGGCCGCTGAAATACTTGCACGGTTCGATGGTGCCGCGAAGGCCGCCGAACTACTTGAAGCGCACAAC
>JBAQLW010000013.1:0-2231 GCA_049302175.1 Rectinemataceae bacterium | reverse complement strand
GCCTCGGCCTCATCGAAACCAAGCAGCACATCCTCAAGCACTCGGGCGGGAATTCCCGCCGGTTTCATGACCCTTGGAGCTATGGGAGCGCCAAGTCGACGCTCGCTTATCGGTCGTGGCATCAAGGCCTCCTAGGATGCGTTGTGCTCCGCGGCTTTCGCGTGGTTTGAAGCATGACTCGAGAGTGCCAATTCCATCTCGACGGCCATGCGGTCGGCTTCTTTCCGCGCTGCTTCGGGAAGATCGGTCCAGCGTATTGAACGCGCCTGCGCCACTTCTTGTCTCCAGGGAAGACTCGCGATGAGGGGGAGTCCAAAATGATTCCCGCCAACCGAACTTCCATCATCAAAAAGCGTGACCTCTTCACCGCAGGAAGGGCAGATCATCGTCCTCATATTCTCCACGATCCCGAGGACGGGAGCTTTCAACTTGATAGCCATTTTAATGGATTTTGTCACGATCATCGATACATAGTCCTGCGGGGTTCCAACAACGACACTCCCGGCAAAAGGTATTGTCTGCAATGCGGTGAGGGCAACATCGGAAGTCCCTGGAGGAAAATCGACGATGAGATAATCCAGATCGCCCCAATCGGTATCCTCCCAAAACTGCTGGATGGCTTTCGCGAGCAGGGGGCCTCTCCAGATGACCGGCTCATCCTCGTGTTCGTTGAAGAGGTTGATCGAGAGCACTTTAATACCCTCTTCGTTTATGACGGGGAACAGCGCATGATCATTGGATTCCGCCCTGAATGAATCGATACCCAAAAGCCTTGGAAGACTTGGCCCCGTGATATCAGCATCGAGTACGCCGATGCTCCTGCCCTGCGCAGCGAGCGACTCAGCAAGCAGTACTGCCACCGTGGATTTGCCAACACCGCCCTTGCCGCTTATCACTCCTATTACTCTTTTAATCCTCGGGTTGGCTTTTTTTTCAGGAACCAAGTCCATATAATTTCTCCTTGTCAGATAGAAATGCTCATGCCGCACGAGAGCCACGCAACTCTGCCGGGTAGAATACTCAGAAGCGCCGAAAAGCCCCTGGGACCAGTGCAATGAGCGCAAAAGACCGCTTTAGGCTCAAGGAAAGCAATCGCCTTCGCGATTTTAACAAGCTCTTCATCAGATACATCCACGAGATGAAAACCTCCGACAAGTGCCTTGATCACCTTGCCGGGAAAAGCCCGAACGGCCGCATGAGCTATATTTAGAATTCCCCGATGAGCGCAGCCTGTCACGACAACGATTCCATCCTCCTCATCAAAAACAAGGGAGAGTTCATCATCAAAATTGTCGAGTTTATCACTCCCCCCTTGGATCACCCGAAAACGGGGTAAGGCTTCCGCTCCATCGATCTTTTCCGCAGGTGGAAGAATGTAGGCGCTTGTGCCCATTTTTTCGAACGTATCGATGAGTATAGGGGCAGGCGAATGCTCCGGCAAGAACGCTGACTGAAGGCCAATGTCTTTCAACTCGTCCCCGTTTTTTGCCCGTCGGGGAGCATCGAAGCCTCTGCCCGCGAAAAGAGGCGGCGGCAGGGTGGATAGCCTGTCGTAGAGTGCTTTAAGCCCTCCCCCATGATCATAGTGGCCATGGCTCAGGACTACCGCGTCCAAGGAAGACAAGTCGATTCCCAAGGCTTGTGCGTTGGAAACAAAGGCATCGGTCTGCCCCGCATCGAGAAGCAGCTTTATATCAACCGTTTCCAGATAGAGGGACAGTCCATGTTCTCCACGAAAGCCGCGTTTCGGGCAATAGTCATCCATGAGAGATGTTATTGTCATAAGCTCATAATGGAGACAATTGGCACTTTAGTCAAGCGGGCTGGGCATTTGCTATGCATAAAATGCCCAGGATACCTCAAATCTGACACATAATCAGCTGTTTCCGTCCCTTTCTATTATGCAACCGGCTCGCGAATTCGGCGAAAGCCATCTTGTCATGGCAAAACTGTAGCTGGCATAATGGCAAAATGATATGATAGCTGATGGGGAAAAAGCGTTTTTGTCTTTTAGCCCAAAGCAGCATTATTGAAACATATTATGATCATATGCTAATATATTAAAAACTTCTTTTTGTCAAATCTCCATATATTTAAGGTATTTGAGGCTTTTTCAAAAGTCTCGCTTTATTGGTTGGGGAGAACGTCAAAACTAGAGAGGAAAGCAATAAAGAGTAATCAGTTATCGTCGATTTCATGATACATCAAGAAAAGCATACGAAATTTCCCGA
>JBAQLW010000012.1:0-3294 GCA_049302175.1 Rectinemataceae bacterium | reverse complement strand
GTCATATTCTTCACCCGCTCCTCGAAGAGGAATACGCTCCGCGATTCGACCCGAAACCGGCTGCCGGCGAGTACTTCCCATGGCGCAGCCTCGAATCGAGATTGGTTTTTGGAGATTTGCCCGGCATCGCGCTCGCTGACGATGAAACCGTCAAATCCGATCTGCTGAAAACCTACGCGACCAGCCACCTGGAAGAAGAAATTAGACGTGAGACAATCATAAAAGAGTGGAGCCAGTTTCTGCGCTTTTTAAGGTTTGCCTCCGGCGAGTCGGGCGGCATCGTGAATCTCTCGGCCATATCACGGGAATCCGGCGTCAAGGCCGCTCAGGTGAAAAACTATTACCAACTCCTGGAAGATATGTTCATTGGCTTTACCGTAAGCGCCTTTTCCGGAAGTCTGCGTAAAAGCGCCCTGTCGAGTCCAAGATTCTTTTTCTTCGACAACGGTGTTCGCAACGCCTCCGCCGGCCTGCCGCTTACCATCGATACCGTCAACGCTGACCCCGGGCGGCTATTCGAGCACTGGGTGGGCTGCCAGCTATGGCGCATACTCTCATATGAGGGAAACGGAATACTCTCCTACTATCGAACCACCGATGGCGCCGAAATAGACTTTATCGTGGAAAATTCAGAGGAAATAATTCCCATTGAAGTAAAATGGACGGAATCCCCTGGCGTTCGCGACGCTCGCCACCTGCGCACCTTTATCCGCGAACATTCCCCCCGCTGCAAACGGGGAATCATCATATCCCGCTGCCCCCACAAGCTCGCCCTCGACGAGAACATCATCGCTCTCCCATGGTGGGAGCTGCATTCGGGATTAGGTCAAAAAAGTTAAAAATCGGGGTCGGACCCCATTTTTCAACTTACAGCCCTTCCAGGATCTTCGCGGCGTGGGCGGCGGGCGAATCCGGACTCACCCCTACGACGCGAATGCCTCGCTTCGCGAACTCGCCATAATTGTCCCGGAATGAACAGGCGTCCCCGGACCTCCGCACAAGTCGCCGAGCGTCCAGAGTTCCCCCTCCTCGTCGGCCAGGGAAAAATCGGGCGCCTTCATGCCTTTCTCGATCATGCTGAGCCTCTGTGCGTTCCATACTACCGTTCAGTCCTTGCCCCGGCAATGCGATGAGGGAGCATGGCAGAATAATTGCCATTAACGCGACAGGCTTATATAGAAATTCTTGACAATCCGCAATATAATTGCATATTATCAAGAATATGAAGGAATCAACATCGCACAAATCGTCCGTAATTGACGCAAAGACGAATCTTATTACCCGCACACAGGAAAGAGAACTGCGCCGCAAAGTGGAAGAACGCCCCTGTATCCTTGTCACCGGAGCTCGCCAGACGGGAAACACGACCCTTCTTCGGTCTTCATTCCCCGGTATTGAATATGTTTCATTCGACAGCATACTCCAGGCAGCCTCGGCATCCGAATCCCCAGAAGCTTTTTTGCAGCGGTTTACCAAGCCGGTAATATTCGATGAAATCCAATATGCCTCCCCTCTTTTCCGCGCGCTGAAAGCCAGTATCGATGCCGACAGGGACATGAAAGGCCGATACTTGCTCACGGGAAGCCAAACATTCGAGCTTATGAAGGGAGTGTCCGACAGTCTGGCCGGAAGAATCGGCATTATGAGGCTGGAGACACTTTCGGCGCGTGAAATTGCCGATTCGGGCCGCTTCGACCGCGAGGCTCTGCTCCAGACACCTTTCCGCGGCGGATACCCCGAGCTATGGCGAAGCCCCGACATCGATGCCAGTTCCTGGTTCGAAGATTATATACGCACCTATATCGAGCGCGATCTCAAGGAACTTGTGCAGGTCAGGGATCTTGTCGAATTCCGCCGTTTTCTTTCCGCCGCGGCCAATCGAGCAGGGCAACTCGTCAACTTCACGGATCTAGGCAGATCTTGCGGAGTCAGTCCAAATACGGCAAAAGCCTGGACAGCCGCGTTGGAGACATCGGGAATCATGTACGTCTTGCCGCCATGGTTCACGAATGCGGAAACTCGCCTCATCAAGTCGCCCAAACTATATTTCGCCGATACAGGACTTCTCTGTGCCCTCTTGAATATCGAACATGCCGAAGATTTTGAAAAATCTTCTTCATCCGTAGCCATATGGGAAAACTTCGTATTCATGGAGCTGGTTAAGACGGGAGGCTGGATACCGGGACGAACGCTTTTTTTCTATAGGGACCACAGTGGCAATGAAGTGGATTTTGTCGGGATCTCGGGCGATAGGCGAATTCTTGTTGAGGCCAAGTTTTCCCAGCGAATCAGGCCTGAACGGCTTGGCTTTTCAGCAACAAGTCTTGCGGGAGTCGATGCCGCCAGCTTCGAGGAGGCCAAGAAAAACAAACCGGCTTGTTTTGTCGCTGCCCCGACAGCCGAGGCCGCGTTCCTGTCGATGAAAGACTTCACTCTTTACGACCCCCGAATGGGATCGGTTCCCACTTAATAGTCAGCGATATCCTCTCGAGAAAACTTTAATTTATCGCGTTTTATCCTTCTGCCGATATTCACTTCAGGACTAAAATACACAACGGTTCAGTAAAATTCGCAATAACGGGACAACCTGTGTCCCTGTCCCCGATTTTGAAATCTGCTCAAGGCAAGCCAAGCGAGACATCGAATATATGAGAGACCGTTTGGATGCGCCCATCGTCTGGTCCGCGGATCGCCACCGGTATGAATATACTTCGTCCTGGAACAGTCTGCGATTCGCCGACGAAAAATCCTTCCTCGCCTTCGCCTTCCTCAAGGCAATACTAACCGAATACCATTATGTACCTGTCGTATCGAACGACATCCTCGCCTTGCTGAAAGAAAAAATCGCCGGACGCTATGCCGGCATCGCCGAAAAGGTCAGCTACGAGCTGCCCGACATGGAATCCATCGACGGCGACATCGCCTATGCGCTCTGCCAGGCCCTTTTACAGCCCCGCGAGCTGGAAATCACCTACACCGATTCGAAAGGAACTGAAAGCGAACGCGTCATCGTCCCCTTACGCCTCGTCAACTACGCCGGGAAGTGGTATTGCGTCGCTCTCGATTCGAAGTCGGGCGAAATGCGTACCTTCGCGATATCGAGAATCCGGCACGCAAAAACCGCACAACCTTGTCGCAAAACCATTCTCCCCCCGAACGACGAGATCGATCGCTACCTTTCCTCTTCGTATGGGATATTTAAGGGCGAGCCTATCGGCCGCGCAACGCTGCGCTTCTACGGCGGAGCAGCCCGGGCGGTACGCGAGCAGGTTTGGCACAAGGATCAGACTATCA
>JBAQLW010000011.1:0-3894 GCA_049302175.1 Rectinemataceae bacterium | reverse complement strand
GCTTTCCCGGGAGGAAAAGAATGCCGTGGAAACCTGGTTCATAGGAAGCGTTGATGGAGTACTTACGGCCACCTGTGCCTACGGCATGGGCGTGGATAAAAAAAACATACGAACCGTCATCCATTACTCTGAACCACCCTCGGTGGAAGCCTATATTCAGGAGTCGGGCCGAGGCGGGAGGGATGGCGCGACGGCAGAGGCTGTACTTCTGTGCCGCGAAGAACATCACGCGAAAGCGAAAAAAGAAGGAAGCCTTGTCAATGAAGCGGACAGGCTCAGGGCGGCACGCAAGGCAGCTTTTCTGGAGTACGCATCCTCGAAAACCTGCAGGCGCGAATATCTTCATCGCCTGATGGGCTCTGAACTCGCTTCTCCCTGCTCGGGATGCGACATCTGCGATGGTTCGGCTCCGGCCTCGCCCGAAGGCTACGAGGCCATCAGGTATTTTTTTGGCAAAAACGGACGGCGCTTCGATCTCAGGCAGAGCCTGAGGCTCCTTTCCCAGCCAAGGGTCCAGGCGCTGGCGGCGAAAGGCAGGGGGCTCGCGGGTACCGATCCTGACCCAGCGGGCGCGTTTATCGCGGTCCAGCCTACCTGCGCGGGGGCGGGGATCCTGTCTGGATGGAAGGAGGATGAGGTCCGAATCCTGCTCCGCGAAGCCCTCGCTTCCGGCATCCTCGAGGCGGGTTCAGGCATCTTTGGTAAGCATAAGCTCCTTCTTTCCCGGAGGCGTATCGCTCTTGAAGTGTAGCGATTTTCGCCATATCATGTAGCATAAAGATACATATGGAGAAAGCTATGATACACTACAGGAATTTCGACGAATGCCTCAGCTTCAAAGCCCTGGCCGGATTGCCCACGATAGAAGTTTCTCGAATTCTGACTCCCGAACGCATCGATGCATGCACCGTGAACATGCCTGAAGGTTTCATCTTCAGCTATGCGGCGGCACCCGTCGATGAGGCGATAATCGACGCCATGCAGGAGCTCGCGGACGAACAGCAGCTTATCGAAAAATACAAGGCTCTCATCGACGGCGAAGTGATGAATACAGGCGAAAAAAGGATGGTCCTCCACCACCTCGCGCGAGGGCAGCTCGGGGCCCCCGTGATTTCAAACGGCCAAAATCTGCGCGCCTTCTACGAAGGTGAAAGGGCTAAAATAGCGGAATTCACCGAAGCCGTCCACAGAGGAAAAATCCTCGGCTCCACGGGAAAGCCTTTCACGACAGCCGTGCAGATCGGCATCGGCGGATCAGACCTCGGTCCCAGGGCAGCGTACATAGCGCTCGAACGATGGGCAGATGCCGAGAAACTGCGAAAAATGAAGGCCTGCTTCATCTCAAACGTGGATCCCGATGACGCGGACCAGGTGCTTCGCGGCCTCGACCTGGAGACGAGCCTCTTCATCCTCGTCTCCAAGAGCGGGACGACGCAGGAAACCCTGGCGAACGAAACCCTCGTCCGAAACAGGCTGGAAAGCGCCGGCCTCGACAGTTCCAGGCACATGGTGGCGGTGACGAGCAGGACGAGCCCTCTCGCGCAGAATCCTGGTTATATCGCCAGCTTTTATATCGATGACTTCATAGGCGGCCGCTATTCGACATCCAGCGCGGTCGGCGGCGCGGTGCTCTCGCTCGCCTTCGGTCCTGAAACCTTCGCCGAGTTCCTTGAAGGAGCCCACGCGGTGGATGAAGCCGCTCTGGAACCATGCATACGCAAGAATCCTGTCCTCCTCGATGCCATGATAGGGCTCTACGAGAGAAACTTGCTCGGCATGCCCTCCACCGCCGTTCTGCCCTATGCCGAGGGCTTGTCGCGTTTTCCAGCCCATCTCCAGCAACTGGACATGGAATCGAACGGCAAATCGGTCAACCGAGAGGGCAAGCCCATCTCGTATTCCACTGGTCCCGTCGTCTTCGGCGAACCTGGCACCAACGGCCAGCATTCTTTTTTCCAGCTGCTCCATCAGGGTACGGACATCGTTCCCCTCCAGTTCATCGGCTTTGTGGAGAACCAGAACTCGGACGACATCCTCTCGATGGGCACAAGCTCGCGTCAGAAGCTCGTTGCCAATCTCCTCGCCCAGATCGTGGCCTTCGCGAGGGGCAAGGAGGATGCCAACGCCAACAAGCGATTCGCAGGCGGGCGTCCCTCTACCCTTCTCCTGGGCAAGCGTCTTGGGCCGCGGCAAATGGGAGCTCTCTTCGCGCACTTTGAGAACAAGGTGATGTTCCAGGGTTTCGCATGGAATATAAACTCCTTCAACCAGGAAGGAGTGCAGCTGGGCAAGCAGCTGGCGAACAAGATGCTCTCCATCATGCAGGGGGAAAAGGCCAACGAGCCTGTCCTGAGCGCGATGGCCAGGATAGCGGGATTTCTCGAATGAAGGAGGGAGGAAACGATAAAGCTCCTCTCCTGGCCTTCACGGGCGGAGGCACGGGCGGACACATCTATCCCGGCCTTGCCGTCATCCAGGCGCTGAAGGACTCAGGCTTCAAGGGAAGGATCGCCTGGATAGGGTCAGGCAAAACTTTGGACAGAAGCATCGTCGAGAAGGAAGGCGTAGAGTATTTCGCCATACCTTCGGGCAAATTGCGCCGCTCGCTCTCCCTCGAGAATATTATCGACGCCTTCCGCGTCATTGGGGGCTATTTCGCTGCGCGTCGCCTCCTCGCTGACCTGAAGCCCGTCTTGCTTTTCTCCAAGGGAGGCTATGTGAGCGTGCCTCCCTGTCGGGCCGCGGCTTCGCTCGGAATCCCATACTTCACGCATGAGTCGGACGCGAGCCCTGGCCTGGCGACGAGGCTCAACGCCCGAAGAGCAGCCAGGATCCTTGTGAGCTGGCCCCGTACCGCCGCGATGCTGCCCTTCCCTCTCCAGGCCAAAACCGAGGTTGTCGGCAACCCCGTACGCCCAAGCCTCCTCAAGGGCGACCCTGAAAAAGGCAGAAGATTCATTGGCGCCCCCCCCGGACTGCCTGTCGTTTTCTTCGTCGGAGGAAGTCAGGGATCGCGCCAGATCAACGAAATCGTGACGGCGGTGAGGCCGGGGCTCGAGGGCAAGGCTTTTATCGTCCATCAGACAGGCAGGGAGCTCTTCGATCCGGGACAACATGGGGGAAAAACTGGATGCTACAAAGCACTTCCCTATATAGGCGAAGAAATGAGCGATATAATGGCCGCGTCGACCATAGTGTCGGGCAGGGCCGGCGCCGGCACCATCTGGGAGTCGGCGGCCCTCGGTAAGCCCATGGTCCTCATACCCCTCGCGGGCAAGGGCACGAGGGGGGACCAGGTCGAGAATGCGGAAATGGCCGAGGCAGCTGGCGCCGGCATCTGCCTCAAAGGCGCGCTGGCGACGCCGGAGAAAGCCCTCGCGGTAATTCTCGCCTATATCGAGGACCCGGCCGCCCTTGCCAGGGCAGGCGAAGCAGGAACAGCGCTCTGCAAGGCGCGAAATGCCGTCGGTGATATCGAGCTCTCAGCGCAGCACATCGCCCGGCTCATACTCGAGCAGATTGGCCATTCGACAGGGAGACGCACATGAGTACACTGGACTGGATCTTCACGGGCATCGTCATCCTCCTCGCGGCGCGTTGCTTCGTGCGGGGATTCATCCAGGAAGTTCTTTCGGTGGCGGCCTATGCTGTCGGCCTCTTCGCCGGGCTTCTCTTCTCCAATACCGTCATCGATTTCGCTTCCCAGAAAATGGGTACAGGGGGACTCCCGCCCACAGCACAGTATGTCATAGCCTTCATCGTCTGCTTCGTGGCGGGTTTCCTGATTATGAAACTGATCGAAAAACTGATCCGCGAAGGACTTGAAGCAGCCAACCTGGACATCTTCGACAGGGTGCTGGGCCTGGCCCTCGGAACCGCCGAAGGCTTGGCCAT
>JBAQLW010000010.1:0-2924 GCA_049302175.1 Rectinemataceae bacterium | reverse complement strand
TTCCAGGATTGGCCGACATTGCCGTAGGGCTGTGCGCGGCCGAAACCGATGTCGACGAGGGGTTTGTCGCCGGGCTTGGCGCCTCCGAAGGAAGCGAGGAGGGTTTCGAGTTCGGCGGCCGCGCTTCGGGCTTCGTTGTCGGCGTTTTGGCCGCGCAGGGGCATGAGGACCATGCAGAGTCCGGCGATGGGCGGGCTCAGCAGGAAGTCGGTTTTGTACTTAATAGCCTTCCATATTGCTTTATAGAGTTCCGATACTTCGATGCCGCCTTCGCCGCCGAGGGCAGCGCGCGGGAACCTGAGAGCGGCTGCGGCCATGTGTGTTCCCTGGATGCCCAGGGCATTTATATAGGCGGAGATTTCGTCCCCGAGGCTGCCGCCGGAGATTATGCAGTAAAGAAGGGCCTTTTCGGCGAAGGTCCGGGTTTTTTCCAGGCTTTCCTTCAGTTCGAGTTTTTTGCGCTCGAGATCGTCCCTGTGGTCCAGGTAGGCCGAGGCTACCGACAGGGATAGGGCGAGAGCTTCGGAGGCGACGGGTTTGAGGAGATAGTCCACCACGCCGAGTTCTATGGCTTCGCGCGCGATTTCGAAGCGTTCGTAAGCGGTGACCATGACGAAGGCGGCGTTCGAGCCGCGCTTCCTGAGTTCGCGGATGGCTTCGAGGCCTGAAAAGCCGGGCATGCGGACGTCCATGAGGATGATGTCGGGCGAGAGCTGGCCGACTTTTTCGACGGCCTCCCTGCCCGACGAGGCGAGCCCGGCGAGTTCGAAACGGCCGGGAAAATCCCGTCTGACGATGTGGGCAATCCCTGAGGCCACGGGCTGCTCGTCGTCCACAATCAATATTCGTCGCATTGTCTCATGCCTGCCTTGGAAGATGGATGGAGACGGTGGTGCCGTTCGAGCTTTCTATGTCGATGCGCCCTTCTCCGTTCGTGGAGAGGATGACGCGTCTTTTCACGTTTTTCAGTCCGATGCCGCGTTTGCTCGTGCCTTCGTCCTCGGGTTCTTCTCCCAGCACGCGCTCGATTTCCCGCGCCGACATGCCTTCACCGTCGTCCTGAACGGAGAGGAGGATTTCGGTGTCGGTGGAGCGTACGGAGACGCGTACTTCCCCTCCTTCCTCCTTTTTGCCGAGCCCGTGGGTTATCGCGTTTTCGATGAGTGGCTGGAGGAGGAGGGCGGGCGTCTGGATTTCGAGGGTTTTATCGTCGACGTCGATCGTGAAGCGGTAGCGCTCCCCGAAACGGGCCTTGATGAGGCTGATGTAGCGGCGCGCGCACTCGATTTCCTCGGCGACGCGCACGGTGCGGAAGGTGGGACGCAGGGAATAGCGGATGAATCCGGCCAGGTTTTCAAGAAAGAGGCTCGTCCTGTCGGC
Source organism: Rectinemataceae bacterium (assembly GCA_049302175.1). Lineage (GTDB taxonomy): Bacteria > Spirochaetota > Spirochaetia > Treponematales > Rectinemataceae > CAYXUF01. The sequence goes on along the minus strand of JBAQLW010000010.1, from coordinate 1,544 downwards.
TTTTTCCGACCAGGCTATGCCCATGCCCGCCGAGAGGGTGTTGTAGAGGAAATGGGGGTTGATCTGGCTCTGGAGGGCCATGAGTTCGGCGTCTTTCAGCCTGTGTTCCATGTCCAGGACGACCATGCGTTCCTTCATCAGGTTCTTTTCGATTTCGGCTTTGGACTTGAGTTCGTCAAATGCCTTGCGGATGTTCTCGCGCATGGTGGAAAAGGCGGTGGCCATGACGCCGATCTCGTCTGTCCTGCCGAGGGGCGGCAGGGCAGCGTCGTACTCGCCCCTGCCGACGGCGCGCGCGGCGCTCGCGAGGATGGTGATGGGCTCGGTGAGGGTGTAGGAGTACTGCAGCATGAGCATGAAGCTGAAAAGGGAGGCCGCGATCACGAGGATGGCGTTCGTGTTGATGGTGGTGGGTATGCCCGAGCGGAATCCCGAGAAGGCGCTGAGCGAATCGGCGATGAAGACTCTTTCGGTCTGCTCCGCGAGATAGCGTATGAGTTCGACGCTTCTTCGGGATTCGTCGTAGGAGTCTGAATAGGCCTGGACGTCGCGGCCGCGCTTGGCGGTCACGCAGGATTCCGTTTCGGTGAGGTAGTGCCCGACGAGCCTCGAAAGGTCGCGCTGGAGGAGGAGGGACTCGTCATTTCGTATTTCGTTGTTCAGTTTCCTGGATATTTCCGCGAGGCGCGTGGAATTTTTTATATAGTCCTTGAGGGCGTCTGAATTTTTGGACATGAGGTAATTGGTGAGATTGGCGTCGGTCTGGGCCAGGCTTTCGCGGAGTTCCTTCAGGAGTAGGTTGTTGGAAAAGAGTACGCTCACTGAATCGGTCAGGTTGAAGGTGGTGAGGCCTGTATAGATGGTCGCCAGCATCATGATGGCGAGGATGACGGCGGAGTGGGAGATGATTCTGCCCCGGACAGTGTTCAGTTTCATTTACTTTTCTCCGCGGCCTGGTAGATGGTGAATCCGCTTTCCAGAGGCGCGAGGGCTTTTTGGCCCGAGCGCCGGGCGGAGAAGGCTTGTACGGCGGCGCGGCCGATGGCGGCTGAGTCCCTGACGATGCTGGCGGTGACGACGCCGTTGTCGACGTAGCGGCGGATATCGGGGGATTCGTCGGTACCGACGATGAGGACGTCGCCGACTTTGTTCATGTCTATGACGACCTGGGCGGCGCCCACGGTGTCTCTCGCGCTGGAGCAGATGATGGCGTTGACCGGCGACGGCCGGCGCAGCATGGACGCGGCGGATTCCTCGCCGGAGAGGGCGCCGGGACGCGAGCGGACCGTCGCCTCGATTTTCGCGCCCGGGTAAACTTTCGTAGCCGAATGGATACCGTGGTAGAAGGGTTCGTTTTCGGGGTTTTCGGAGCCTGTGGAGGGCAGGATGATGCCGATGCGCGCCGAGGAGCCGAGTCTGTCGAGCACGATGGAGGCGCTTTCGAAGCCATGGCGCAGGGAGTCGGTACCGACGAAGAACTGGCCGCTGGCTGTGGGTGGATCGGTGCAGACGGGTATGAAGGTGACGCCGGCTCGCTGGGCTTC
>JBAQLW010000009.1:0-2377 GCA_049302175.1 Rectinemataceae bacterium | reverse complement strand
TCGACCTTGTTGGGATCGAAGTCCTTGCGCGTATAGCCCAGGGCGCAGAGTATCCTTCCCCAGTTGGCGTCAGCCCCGAAGATGGCCGTCTTCACGAGGCTGGAACAGATTACGCCTTTCGCGAGCTCCTCGGCCTTGGTTTCGTCCGCGGCGCTCTCTACCGTGCATTCTATGAGCTTGGTGGCCCCCTCGCCGTCGCGGGCTATCATGCGGGCGAGCTGGGTGTTGAGCCAATTGAGGCCTTCGTAGAAAGATCTGTAATCGATGCCCTCCGTCTCGATAAAGGCGTTGCCGGCCATGCCGTTGGCAAGTACGACGACCATGTCGTTGGTCGAGGTGTCCCCATCGACGCTGACGCGGTTGTAGGTTTTCGTCACCGAAGCGGAAATCGCTTTTTGGAGCATGGCCGGGCTGATGGCGCAGTCCGTCGTGATGAAGGAGAGCATCGTGGCCATATTGGGATGGATCATGCCCGAGCCTTTGGCCATGGCGCCGATCGTCACCGTATGCTCGCCTATCTCGAACTGCACGGCCACTTCCTTCTTTACGGTATCGGTGGTCATGATAGCTTCGCGGGCGTCGATATTACCCGTCTTAGAGAGCCCGGCCACAAGCTGGTCCATGCCCGCCTCGATGACGCTCACGTCCAGCTGCTGGCCGATGACGCCTGTCGAGGCTACCACGACATCGGTGGCGGGGATGGACAGATGCTCGGCGACGAGGACAGCCATGCGCCGCGCCGCCGCTATGCCCGCCTCGCCCGTGCAGGTATTGGCGTTGCCTGAGTTGACGATGATAGCCTGGGCCTGGCCATCGGCGAGATGTTCCATCGTGACAAGGAGAGGCTGACCCTTGACCTGGTTCGTCGTGTAGACAGCCGCAGCGCTGCAGGGCTTTTCGGACCATACCAATGCCAGGTCCTTCTTCTCTTTGTTTTTGCGTATGCCCACATGGATGCCGGAAGCAGTAAAACCTTTTGCTGCGGTAACTCCGCCTCGAATCTGTATCATCATAAACCTCTTTTCATGCCACGCGTCGGCGCGGCGGTTCTGTCGAATTCGCTTCGGCGTCCCTAGAACGCCGGGGGAACCATCGTGAGACCCGCGGTCTCATCGAGGCCGAGGGCCAGATTCATGTTCTGCACGGCCTGGCCGGCCGCGCCCTTCACCATGTTGTCGATCGTCGAGACGATGATCCCCGTCTTCCCGTTGGATGAGATATGGACGGAGATATCGCAGAAGTTCGAGTACTTCACGTTCCGGCTGCTCGCCGTCGTCCCTGGCGGAAGGACGCGCACGAAAGGTTCATCCGCGTAGAACGAAGCATAGAGCGCGTGGAAGGCTTTTGCGTCCATGATCTTCTCGAACCTGAAGTAGATCGTGCTGACGATGCCCCTGTTCATGGGCGCGAGATGGGGCGTGAAGACTGAGGATATGGGTCTGCCCGCCATGATGGTGAGATAACGGTCGATCTCCGGTTGGTGCCTGTGGGCTCCAACCTTGTAGGGCGAGATCGTGTCGGCGCAATCCACGTAGTGGCTGGACTGGGCGGGCTCGCGGCCCGCGCCGGTGAGGCCTGAGGCCGAATCTATGACGATGCTTTCAGGATCGGCAATCCCGGCTTTGAGGGCAGGGAAGAGGCCTATCTCGGCCGAGGTGGGATAGCAGCCGGGATTGCCGATTATGCGCGCCTTCTTTATAGCTTCCCTGTTGAGTTCAGGCAGGCCATACACCGCCACGGCGTGGAGAGCGGGCTGAGCGTAGCTCTTGCCGTACCATGCCGTGTAGGTAGCTTCGTCATCGCCGAAGCGGAAGTCGGCCGAGATGTCGATAAAAAGCCCTCCCTTGGCCAGGCAGCGTTCGGCCGCGGCCTCGGCGTGCCCATGGGGCAGACAGGAAAAGAGCACGTCAGAGGCGTCTATAACGCTATCGGCCTTTTCGAGAACCAGTTCCCGGGCGGTGGCAGCCCTGTCGCCCGGCGCTCGGATCGATGGATAGACCGCATCGAGGTTCTGTCCTTCGAAGCTGACCGATGAGAGATGAAGCCGTTTTGGCTCCGGATGGCTCAATAAGATCCTGGCCAATTCAGCCCCGGCATAGCCGGAGGCTCCAAGAATGCCCGTCTGGATCATCCGCATCCTCCTGGAAGGGGCGAACGCCGCGGAAGACAATACCCCCGGGGCTATTCGCAATGGATCGCCGCCAGCCTTTTCACGGGGGCTGGCTTGTAATGTTTGTGGTTGTGAAAGGTGGCGGTCGACGCCTTATCTACGAACACGGTAGAAGCGCGCTTCATGCGCCTCGATACCGGGAGAGAGAAGTGTGGGCAGATAAACTGGATAAGAGCGTTTCATATGCTCCTCCCAAGTATGGAATAG
>JBAQLW010000008.1:0-4085 GCA_049302175.1 Rectinemataceae bacterium | reverse complement strand
TTTATTATAATGTCCTTCTGGAATGTCCTTTCGGACAACGCGCAGCCGGAACCATCTCCGTCACTGCTTTCGCGTGCCCGACCCAGTAGCTCAGATGGATAGAGCGGCTGCCTCCTAAGCAGCAGGTCGCCCGTTCGAATCGGGCCTGGGCCAACGTTATAGCATAAAGAATTACGTTTTTACCTGGAAGCCTTGAAGACCCCATTCACGTCTATGCTATGGTCTTTCTGGAGGATTCTGCATGCACTTGGTTTGCCTTGACCTGGAGGGAGTGCTCATACCCGAAATCTGGATCGCTTTCTCCGAAGCAACGGGAATTCCGGAATTGAGTCTGACTACCCGTGATGAACCGGATTATGACAAGCTTATGAAGTATCGTCTGGACATTCTATCAAGGCATGGATTCAAGCTTGCGGATATACAGAACGTCATCGGCTCGATGTCACCGCTCGAGGGAGCATGCGATTTCCTTCTTAGACTTAAAGAACGAACTCAGGTTGTCATTCTTTCAGACACTTTTTCCGAGTTTGCCAAACCACTGATGGCTAAACTTAATTACCCGACGCTTTTCTGCAATAATCTTGTCGTCGACAGCTCAGGTTCGATAATCGATTACCGTATGAGGCAAAAAGATGGCAAGCGAAAATCCGTTGAGGCATTGAAATCCTTGAATTTCCAAATCTTCGCAGCAGGTGATTCTTTTAACGATCTTGCGATGATTCGAGCCGCGGACGCGGGCTGTCTTTTCCGCCCACCTGCCTCAATCCGTACACAATGCTCAGACCTTCCCAGCGTGGAAAACTATGAAGGTCTGATGCAGCGTATCGAATACCATATTTCCAACAAATGGCCGAAAGAAAACATGAGCTTTCTTTTGGCATAAACGCAGCGTACAATATGATTCAGTCGGGAGAATCAGTCGATGCATGGGCATGTATGTCGTCGTCACATGGGCCGACTATTTCTTGGCGCTGGTTTTTCCGCACATCACCAATTCCCGAAGGAGGCAAGAATGAGAACAAAAGTCACAGCGATCACTGTGATCATGATCGTGGTCTTGGGTCTGGCAGCGGGAGCCCAATCGATAGAGCCTGCGAGGCCGGTAGTGCCTTCGGTCAAGACCGGTCCGATGAACGCGATCACCGATGTGCCGGGAATCCAGGTTGGCAACTTCGATCGCAATTTCACCGGAACGACGGTTATTCTCGCCCCCCAGGGAGCCGTGGGCGGCGTGGATGTCCGCGGATCAGCCCCGGGCAGCAGGGAGACAGACCTTTTGCGCCCCATCGACATGGTCGACAAGGTGGATGCTATAGTCCTCACCGGTGGCAGCGCCTATGGATTGGCCGCCGCCGACGGCGTCATGAAATGGCTGGAAGAGAACAACAGAGGCTGGGCAGTAGGGGGCGGGAAAGTAGTTCCGATCGTACCGGCGGCGGTGTTATTCGATCCCGGAAGATTCGGCCGAGACTTCACCGACAGGCCAAACGCAAGCTTCGGTTATCTGGCCTGTGAAGCTGCCACAGCCGGCCCAGTCGATATGGGCAATATCGGCGCAGGCGCGGGAGCTGTCGGTGGTGGGCTCAAAGGCGGCCTTGGCACCGCCAGCCAGGATCTAGGTGATGGCGTCATGGTAGGTGCCATTGTGGCAGTAAACGCCGGTGGTTCGACCGTCAATCAGGCTACTGGAGAATTTTACGCGTCGTTCCTTGAGGTTGGCAATGAGTTCGGCGGACTTAAACGCCCCTTCGCCAACGCCCTCGCCAAGGATGGATTCGAGCTGGCGTTCCTGGGCACTATGGAAGCTTCCAAGAACACTACCATTGCGTGCATAGCCACCAATGTAAAACTGACCAAAGCACAGGCTCAAAAGATTGACGAGATGGCCCATGACGGGATGGCCAGGGCGATCAGACCCTCTCATACCATGTTCGATGGCGACACGATCTTTGTGCTAGGCACCGGTATGCTGGATCTGGATACGCTCAAGCAGCAGGCTGTATGGGGCAATACATCAGCCAATGTGAGCAAGCTGGGAAGTGCCGCCGCGGATACCCTGTCCCGGGCCATCGTGCACGCCATGCTGAACGCCGAAACCGTCGGTACTACAGCGAGCTACAGAGACAAGTATCCAGGGGCTTTTGCGAAGTAAATTTCGCTGTTTAAAATAGTTCCTGCCGTCGAAGTGGGCGGGGAAGGGCGATCAGTCGATACTCGACCGATCGCCCTTTAATTTCATGAAGGCGGGGGGAGTCCAAACTATGATTCGTCGTAGTCAGCCGCTCACCATCTCCCACAGCTTGTCATAGCTGTCGACGATGTCGTATTTCACATTTTCCCCGCTGATGGCACGGAAGTGCTCGCGGGCGCAATGCGCCTTCGTTTCCTCAATCTTGCGCAGCTCAAGCGTCGACATGTCGCCCTTCGTTTCGGCGACAAAATAGATGTGCTTGACCTTGCCTTCATGGAAGGCGATCGCCCAGTCGGGGCTATATCTGCCCACGGGGGTGCTGATATAGAAACCTCTGGGGAGTTTGACGTAGACTTCCACCTCCTGATGATGCGCTTCGAGCTCCGCTGCGAATTTCCGCTCGTTCAGCGAATCATAGATGACGTAGTCATAGAGATGCCGTTTGGCCTCCATGGCGCTTAAGCCCAGGGCTCCCTTTTTTAATGTAGGTTCCGTGAAAATATCAGTGCCGAATGCCTCGGTCAGTTTATTATAGGTGATGTGTTCGATGATCACCGTGGCTTTCTGCTCGTTGATGAAGTTTGACGCGCGGATTATGAATTCTTCGGGGTTATCGCCAAACTGATCGAACACGGATTTGTTGATGCCTTTTAAAATTAGGGCCACTGCTTTACGAGTAAGCCCCGTTTCATCCACGATCTTGCCGACAAGGTCATAGCGCACCGATGTGTTTGATTTTACCGCTGTAGGCAAAGAGGATTCGGTACGTGAAACATCACTGCGGATAAACGCCTCGCCGGCTTGCAGTTGGGCCTTGGATTCGATGGTCTTTGCCTGTTCGCCCTTTTCCACCTTGAAGTAGATTTTTGAGACATGAAGATGCGCGTTGAGCGCCACAATCGATTTCTCGATGAGCTCAGCCTCATCAAAGTTGACGATGTAGTAGCTCTTGCCGTTGATGCGCGACCAGAGCTCCTGGAACGCGCGGCTGTTGAGCTTCGACGGATCGAGCCTGGGTTCCACGGTGTTGTTGCGGGCGTTTTCGGGCTTGATCGCGTTGGGATCATACACGGAATCTAAAATGGCGATAACTTCCGCGGCGCGATGCGCGACCTCTTTGGGCATTTCGAGCCGGCCATCTTTTTTGTCGGCGAAGAATTTTTCCGTCAATTCGCCATGTTTTACATAGCCGTATGAAATAAGGCTCTCGTAGATATCAAAGGCTATACCTTCGTCGAATTTCTCCGTGAACAGCTCGGCTTCGACCTTGCGCGGACGATCGGCCACCGCTTCGGCGATCTCGCTCTGCAGTCCCTTGGCGAAAATGTCGTAGCTTTCGTTGGCGATCACCGTCAGCACATTGACGTTATGGATCTCTTCCCGGGCGAGAATGTTCTCGTCCATACGCTCGCCGTCTTGATTGACCGCAAGGCGCAGACCGCGTCCCACTTCTTGCCGCTTGCGGACCTCGCTGCCGCTCTTTTTAAGGGTACATATCTGGAACACGTTCGGATTATCCCAACCTTCGCGGAGCGCGGAATGACTGAATATGAACCGCACCGGCTCGCGCCGGTCCAGGAGGCGCTCCTTGTCCTTCATGATGAGGTCGTAGGCATCCACATCATCGGAGGTGCGCTCCTTCCTGTCGCCAAGCCTGCTATCGATTATGCGACCGCTTTTCTTGTCGATGGAAAAGTATCCGGCATGGGTGCGCTCCGCTGATATGCCAGAAAGGTATTTCGAGTATCCTTCGGAATCATCGAACGAGAGTTGCAGGCCGCGCACAATCTCCTTATATTCTTCCTCGAACATCTCCGCGTAGGTACCGCCTTTCGCCTTGCCCTGCTCGTCGTACTGCTTGTACTTCGCCACCTCGTCGATAAAGAAGAGGGAC
>JBAQLW010000007.1:0-3000 GCA_049302175.1 Rectinemataceae bacterium | reverse complement strand
AGGCTCCTCAGGCGAATGAGGGATTTCGCACAAGTCGCCGGCAAGGAAATCATCGACATCGATATCGTGAGGGAAGGGCTGGGGCGCCTCGAAGTGGACAATCTGGGTCTCGAACGTCTCGACAGGGATATACTCAAGGCTATCATCATGAAATACGCAGGCGGTCCTGTAGGCGCGGAAACCCTGGCCATCACCGTCGGCGAGGCTGTCGATAGTCTGGAAGACTACTACGAACCCTTCCTCATCCAGGCGGGGCTCATAGCGAGAACGCCGAGAGGAAGGGTCGCGACACCCTTCGCCTACAGGCATCTGGGCATGGAGTACACTGGTGAAAACGGACGATTTCAATTTTGATCTTCCCGAAACTTCGATAGCACAGTATCCGCCGGAGAGAAGAGGCGATTCGCGGCTCCTCGTGCTCGATCGCGCTGGCAGCGTCGCCGCCCAGCCAGACCGGATCCATCAGACGCATTCGATGGTCAAGGATCTTCTGCGCTTCCTCGAGCCGGGCACGCTCATGGTATTCAATGACTCCAAGGTCAGGAAAGCCAGGATCTACGGGACAGCCCTCGAGACGGGCGCTGTCGTCGAGTTCCTTCTCCTCGAACCTTTGACCCGCCAGACTGGCCCCTCCGCGGTTTCGGCTTCCTGGAGAGCGATGACGAGCAAGGCGAAGAAACAGAAGATCGGAAAGTCGTATATTTTCCCGGATGGACTCAAGGGTACCATCGTCGGCGAGGAAGATGACGAGAAGATCATCGAATTCGACGAAGCCCTGGGCGACCAGTACCTCGAAGCGAACGGGCATATGCCGCTCCCGCCCTACATAAAGCGTGAGGATGAGGTGAGCGACTCGGAGCGATATCAAACCGTGTACGCGAAGGTGACGGGATCGGCGGCCTGTCCCACGGCGGGTCTCCATTTTACCCAGCCTCTTCTGGACTCATTGTCATCGGCAGGCATCGATATCGAGTGGGTGACCCTCCATGTCGGCCTCGGAACCTTTCTGCCGGTACGCGTCGATGAAGTCGAGCGGCACCGGATGCATGAAGAATGGTATACGGTGTCGGAAAAGACGGCCGCCGCGGTGAATGCGGCGAAGAAGGAAGGGCGAAAGGTTCTCGCCGTCGGTACGACGAGCCTCCGCACCCTGGAATCAGCCTGGGATCCTTCTGCAGGGCTGCGATCCGGATCGTCGAGCACGAGCATATTCATCTATCCTGGGTACAGGTTCAATGTCGTGGATCAGCTTTTCACCAATTTCCATACGCCGAAATCGACCCTTCTGATGCTTGTGGCGGCTTTCGCCGGCAGGAAAACCATCCTCGACGCCTATGCGGAAGCCATCCGTGAAGGTTACCGGTTCTTCAGCTATGGGGACGCGATGCTCATCCGCTAGCCTTCCAGCCCGATTCCCAGATGATTCTTCAGAATCGCGAGAACCTGTTGCGTGACATCATCGGCGGATTTCTCCGCATCGATGATGGCGATGTTCCATCCTTTCGCCTGTGCATCGGCCAAAACCGTCTCATAGGATGCGCTCACTTGCTTTTGTATGTGTAATTTTTCATAAATCTCGAGTTGATCCTTGGTATTCTCCATCCTGGAATTCACCCTCCTCATGGCCGTTTCTGGGTCGATCCTGAAAAAGAGTGTAAGTCCGGGAGACGGGAATCCTGAATTGAGGAGGGCGGGAAGCTTTGGTCCGCAGGTGATGCCCTGGTACGCCAGGCTCGACAAGGCGTAGCGATCGCAGAGCACGATTTTCCCGGCATGGATTGCCTCGAGAATGCCTTCCTTGCCGAAGAGATGCTGGTGGCGGTCAGCCGCGAAGAGGTGGGCCACGGTACCGGGTTCGGCTTCGATCTCCCCGCGCAGGATCCTCCTGATGAGAAGCCCCTCGGGGCGGGATGTTGGCTCGGCCGTGATCATGGAGGGTATGCTGTTTTTTCCCAGCAGCGAAAAAATCCGGCGTATCTGCGTCGTCGTGCCTGAACCGTCGATGCCTTCCAGGACGATGAAGTTATTTAGGGCTGAATCAGTGTCATCGGTCTTCATGATGTGGTAGTATATAGGCAGCAACCCATATTTTCTATGCAGGAATTGGATGGATGGCACGAAAAAGCGTGAAATTGGCTCTGGCCGCTCTCATCGCGGTATCGGTCGCGGCGATTCTCGCAGCGTACGTGGTGCCGCGTGTCCGCAACCTAGCCAACCTGCGCATCGAAACCGCCATCACTTCCCTCCAGGATTCTGTCTATGAAGCGACAGGGCTTCGCCTAGGCTATGGGTATGCCGTTCTTTCCTCATCCAACCGCGTTTCCCTCCACGAGATCGAGTTCTATCAGGAGACGGTGGACGAATTTTGGACTCTGCGGCGAAAAATCCTGGATATCGGCCATCTCGAAATCCGCATTGACCTCTGGGCGGCGATTTTCGGAAGAACCTCCGATATCCTCAATCAAGTAAGCATTACCGACTTGAATGCCGACATCAGGCTTCCGGACGATCTTGTGATCTACGACAAAGTCAAAGCCTACCTCGCCGACCAGCCTTCGGGTGAATTCCCTCACCTCACGATCGACCTGACCAACGCATCGTTGGCAGTCAACGACGTCGATGACGGCAGGTATTCTTCATCCATTTCATCGCTCCAGGTTTCGACCATCTCGGGTTCCATCGAATTCGTGGCGCCTATCATGCTGTTCTTCATCTCCCACCCCAGGCTCGGTTCCGAAGAGATTTTCCTTCAGGCCACGATGGCCAAGGCTTCCATGGCTGCCGATTTTTCAGTGGCTTCGGCATCCCTCGGTCTTTTTGGCCGTCAGGGCGATTTTTCGATCAGTGACCAGGATATAACGGTAAAGAAGGCTGGGGATGAGTTAGTAGGGGTAGTGGGGAGCGGGAAGGGGCTGGACGGAGAAGTGCGGTACGTGCTGGGGGAGAAGGCGGTAACAGGGGTAGTGCGACTGGAAGGGTATCGACCAGGGGAGGACCTGG
>JBAQLW010000006.1:0-13347 GCA_049302175.1 Rectinemataceae bacterium | reverse complement strand
ATATCAATCGGCCTTCGAAAAAGCGGGACGAGCCCTGCATATAGTGCTTGATGAAGAGTTCGGGGGGAAGGGCGGAGGCGATCAGCGAGTGGTTGGGGTGTAAAATACAATAGAGATGCCGTTCGGGCTGCATTATAGCTCCGTGCCTCGCTTCCCGCGGGAACTCAGGCTTGGTTCGGGTTGGACGATATTTTCCATCTTTCAGTCTTTTTTATCAATGGGGCTTCCCGCCCTGGATTCGGCGGCGCGCGCGTGTCCTTCCAGCCCCTCCAGGCGGGCGAAGGCCGCTGTGTCGGCAGCCAGGATGGCCGGGTCTTCCATTCGCAGCCATGTGCGGGCGCGGAGGAAATGGAGGACGGAGAGGCCTGAGGCGAATCGCGCCGCACCGCCTGTCGGCAGGGTGTGGTTGGGGCCGGCGCCGTAGTCGCCGAAGACTTCCGCGGAACCTGGGCCGAGGAATACGGCGCCGGCCGACCGGATCCGCGCCGCGTAGGATTCGGGGTCGTCGACGATGAGTTCCAGGTGTTCCGGCGCGCAGCGTTCGGCACAGGCGCAGGCGATGGTCTCGTTGGCGGCGACGAGCGCCCAGCCATTCTTGAGGGATGTCGTGGCTGTCGTCCCGTTGGGCTCGGGCATGGTCTTGAGGCGGGAGGCGAGCGCTTTTTCGACCTCGGCGGCGAAGCCTTCGGAGGCGCAAATGAGCATGGGGACGGCTTCGGTGTCGTGTTCGGCCTGCGCGATGAGGTCGGCCGCCACGGTGTCGGGATCGGCCCTGTCGTCGGCGACGACGAGGAGTTCGGAGGGGCCGGCGGGGGCCTCAGTGCCGACGGCGCCGAAGAGTTGGCGTTTAGCGCTCGCCACATAGCGTCCGCCGGGGCCGACTACTACGTCGCAGCGCGGCACGGCGACGCCGAAGGCGAGGGCGGCGATGGCGTGGGCTCCGCCGCAGCGCAAGAAGCCCGCGGCTCCGGCTATGCAGGCGGCGGCGAGGGTGATGTCGGTGGGGCGGGGCCCGGCGCACCAGACTTCGCCGACGCCGGCCTGGACGGCGGGCGTCACGGTCATGAGGGCGGTGGAGGGCAGGGGGTAACGCCCGCCGGGCACATAGCAGCCGGCGCGCGCGACGGGCAGGAACTCGTGCCCGGCGCGGCCGCCCGGGACCACGATGTCGAGATCGGAAAGGGAGGAGCGCTGGGCGGCCGCGAAAGCCGCTATGCGGCTTTTCGCGCGCGCCAGCAGTTCCCGCACGGCCGGGTCCACGCGCCCGAGAGCGGCCTCGAGTTCGGCCCTGCCGAGAATGAGAGCTTCTCCGGGCGACAGCTCTCCCAGTTTTTCGGCCCAAGCCCTGAGCGCTCTCTCGCCCGAATCGCGCACCTCGGCGATGGCCCTGGCCGCCGTGGCGTCCACTTCGGGAGAGAAGAGCCTTGCCTGGGAACTTGGAATCTCGTCAGGCGCGATTCTTCTCAATGGATACCTGTCCATGCCGAACCTCCATCCGAAGCGTCATAGCCGGGTTTCGCGTTGCCCGGCCTTCTCTGGACCTTGTAGGAGCGCCTCTCCAGCTCGGCCTCGATATCCTGGAGCCTGGCCCCTTCACGCAGCGCCTTCACGAGGGCGAAATAGACGACATCGGCAGCCTCGAAGACCGCGTCCTTGGCGTTCGTCGTCACCGCCAGCTCGTCGGCTTCCTCCCTCAGCTTCGAGGCGAGAAGCCCCGAGTCGCTGAAAAGCCGCCTCGTATATGAGCCTTCCGGCGCGTCCTTGAGCCTCGCCGCGATCGTGCGCGAGAGTTTTTCGATGCCGTAGCCGTCGTCGAAGCAGGTGCGCCTGTCCAGATGGCAGAAACCCGCTCCTTCCTGTCTGACGGTGAAACGGATGCAGTCGCGGTCGCAGTCGAGATCGGCGCGCAGGAACCGCTGTCCGTTGCCCGAGGTTTCTCCCTTGACCCAGAGCCCTCTGGACCGAGACTTGTAGACGCCGCGCCCCGTTTCGAAGGCCGCGTCAAGGCTTTCCAGATCCGAATAGACGAGACCAAGGAACCTGCCGCCCTCGTCGCAGACGATGGTGGGCCAGAGCCCGTCGCCGCGGTCGGAGGAAAGGGGCGCCGAAAAGGCCCTCGCGACGCTCAAGGCTCCCGTGGCGATGGCTGTGCCTGCCTGCACGTCGGCGCCCATGGCATCGAGACGGGCGATCTGTTCCGCGCCCTCGTCGCCGCCCGAAGCGCCTCCCGCGAAGGTGACGCGTACGCCTTTAGACGCTTCCACGATTGCCTAGGCCCGCTCAAAATCGAAGCCGTTCATCTCGCCTTCCCTGTCGATGGTCGTGACGAGGAACCCGCTTACATAGGGATTGAGCTCGGCGATCCTGTCGAAAAGACCGGCTTCCGTCGCTCGTGTCCAGCCCTCGACCATGATTTTTTCATTCTTCGTGTCCAGGGCGGCGATCAGGCGCTCCTGCGGAAGCCCCGAAAGGAATTCCGGCGTGGCTTTTGTGCCGATCATCACGGCGCGGGCGCCCGCGTTCAGGTATTCGACGGCCAGCTCCTTCGTCCTGATGCCTCCTCCCACCCTGCAGGCGTATTTGGAGACAAGGTTGAGGATGAGGGCCTTGTTGGATCCCTTGCCGAGGGCGGCGTCGAGGTCCACGACAGCGATTTCTCCCGCCCGGGAAAGTTTTTCCGCCAGCATCTCGGGGTCACCGACATCGATCATGGGATGCCTTCCTCCGCGCAGCTGCACGGCTCTTCCACCGAGTATGTCTATGCTGGGTATGATCATATCCTCACCTCCACGTCGAATTTCGAGAGATATCGCTTCAGGTCGGCGATAGCTAGTTCCTTCCGATGAAAGGCTCCCGCGCCGAGAACGGCGCTCGCCCCCGCGCGGACTCCGGCGAGGAAATGCTCAGGCTCCGTCGCGCCGCCCGATGCGATCACTGGGATATGGGATGCCGTAGCGATGGCCGATACGAGTTCAACGTCGTAGCCCAGGCCTGTCCCATCCCTGTCGATCGAGGTGAGGAGGATTTCTCCCGCGCCCATGGAGGCGCACTGTCGCGCCCACTCCAGGGCATCCAGCCCTGTGCTCTTCCTGCCCGCGTCGATCACGACTTCCCAGGAAAGGCCGTCGGCGCAAGCGCCGTTCTTGCGTTTCGCGTCTATCGCCACGATGACGCACTGGACGCCAAAGCGCTCGGCCAGCTTGGCGATGAGCCCAGGTTCGCGGACGGCGGCGCTGTTGACGGAAACCCTGTCGGCCCCCGCGTTGAGAAGCCTTTCCGCATCCTCCACGGTTTTAATGCCTCCGCCGACTGAAATCTGGATGGATACCGCCTTTCGCACGGCGGCCACGGCACCAAGCGCTGTCTTCCTTTCTTCAAGAGTAGCGCTGATATCGAGCAGGGCGATTTCGTCGGCGCCCTCGGCTTCATAGCGGGAAGCAAGGATAGCCGGCTCCCCCGAATCGACGAGGTTCTCAAACTTCACGCCCTTGACTACCCGGCCTCCCTTGATGTCGAGGCAGGGAATCACCCGCGTGGCGGTACCGTTCTGTCCATGGATTATTTGGCTGCTCATAGTCCGCCTTCCTGTGCGTTCTGACCCATCCAGCGCATGAAGAGATCGAGCCCCCACGGCCCCGAGAGCTCGGGGTGAAACTGGCAGAGAAGAATTGCCGGCACTCCCGAGGCCTCATCGATTCCACCTTCGACCGCGGCGGCGAATTCTTCGCCGTATCGACTCCGGGCAGAGATATAACCCTCGGGCGCGCCAAGGACTCTGTAGGAGTTGGCGAAATATGCCCAGCCGGGTTTTATAAACCTGTCGTTTCCCGCGGGTTCGACCCTGTTCCAGCCGAGCTGGGGCAGGGGAAGGCTGGTGATGAATCGCCCGACCTCGCAGTCGATGGCGCCGATTCCGGATACTCCCGGCGTCTCCTCGCTCGAAACGCAGAACATCTGCATGCCGAGGCAAATCCCCATCGTGGGCAAGCCTTCGGAAATTCTCGCGGCCAGAGCCCTGTCGAGACCCTTGGACCTGAGCGCGGCCATCGCCGCGCCGAAGGCCCCCACTCCAGGCAAGAGGGCTCTTTCTGCGCCAAAGAGAGCCTCGGGATCATCGGTGACGAGGGCTTCCACGCCTGCCCGGTCGCACATCGCCTTCACCGATGCCAGGTTGGCTGCTCCCGTAGCCGCGATGAAAAGTTGTTTCGCCCTCATTCAGTCTTCCTCGAAATCCTGATCACTGCCTTGCCTTTCGTGCTCGCGGCCGTTTCTCCTGCGGCCAGGTCGCCGCCATCCGTCGGAGCGAATGCCGGGGCGAGGGCTTCGCGAAGCGCGAGGGCGAGGGCTTTGAAGGCGGCTTCAGCCTTGTGGTGATCGTTAGTACCCTTGAGCAGGTCCACATGGACGGTGATGCCAGCGTTCATCGCGAAGCTCTGGAGGAAGTGGGCGACATTCTCCGAAGCGAGCTCGCCTATCATTTCGCGCTGAAGCTGCAGGGCAACCTCGCAGAAAGGCCGACCCGAGACGTCGACGACAGCCCGCGCGAGGGCTTCGTCAAGGGGAGCAAAGGCCGAACCGAAGCGTTTTATCGCGCCTCTGTCGGCCAGGGCTTCCCTGAAGGCGCCTCCGAGGGTGATGGCGCAGTCCTCGGCGCTGTGGTGATCGTCGATTTCGATATCGCCCTTGCAGTCGAGCCTGAGCGACCATCCTGCGTGGAAAGCGAGGCTTGTGAGGAGGTGGTCGAGAAATCCGATGCCCGTGTTTATCATTATGGCTCCGGGGAAGAGCCCGAGTTCGACTTCCACTTCCGTTTCCTTGCTCACCCGCGTCGCCAGGATCAGAGTCTGTCGCCCTTGTGCCGCCGTCTCTTTTCCCATCAAGCTTGCCATGAGAATGCCTCCATGCGCTCGAGCGCGTTTTTGAGTCTTTCGAACGAAGTTTCTTCGCCGGGGCAGGTGATGCGCACGAGACCCTCGGCATCGCTGTTGCCCGGCCAATAGCGGACGAGGATGCCCTGGGCGCGTAGCGCCATCACGAAGGCCTGGGCATCGGGTACGAAGGCGCTCACGAAATTGGCTTGGCTCGGCCAGGTTCTCGTTCCCATGGCCGAAAGAATCTTCTCAAGCGCCGTTCTTTCCTCGGCGATGCGCTTCACGAAGCGCGCATATCGCGCCCCGCCCTCCGCGAGAGCTATCCTCGCCGCCTCGATGGCTGGTGAGGACAGGGAGAAAGGAGGGCCAGCTTCGCGGAGACGGCCGATCAATCCTTCCGTCGCCTTAGCCGCCATGGCCCAGCCCGCTCTGAAACCGGCGAGGCCGCGCGATTTCGAGAAAGACCCCGTGAGGAGGACACTCGGCGTTTCAAGAGCGGCTTGGAATATCGAGAGGTCGTCGGCGAAGTCGATGTACGTGATGTCGAGAAGGAAGACCGTACCGTATGCCGCGCAGGCCTCCGCCACGCTTCTGAACTCATCCATGCCGAGCATGGTACCGGCTGGGTTGTCGGGCGAGGCTATCACCGCGAGGACGGGTTTCTCCGCGGCGATGCGGGAGACAAATTCATCTAAGGGAAAAACCGATAAAGGATTCCTGCGGACGGGTACAAAGGTGGCCTTTGTCCTTCTGCATGCGTCAAGGAATTCGACAAAGCCCGGTGTTGTCGTCAGCACCTTCGAGTCTTCGCCTGCTAAAGCCCTGAAGGCCCGCTCTATGGCGTCATCGGCCCCTGCCGTCGCGATGACCTGGCCGGTTTCGACGCCGAAGAAGGCGGCGAGATCCTTTTCGAGGAGTTCTGCCATGGGGTAGCGGCAGGCTATCTCGGGGGAGAGCACCCGCCCGAGCTGTTCGGCGTCGAGGACGCATGATCCCTCGTTGGCATCGACCTTGAGCCAGTCCGTTCTCGTGCTGCCTTCCATGTCAGGGCACCAACTGGCTGAGCTGGGTGACGACGATGTCGGTGCCTCCCCTGCGCTTGATTTCGGGGATGAGGGCGGCGAGCCTTTCCTTGGGCGCGGCGACACGCACGGCGAAATCCTTTCCGTCGTTGAGAGGGGAAAGGGTGGGGGATCTGAGGCAGGGGAGAATGGCGACGACAGCCTCCAGGTTGGCCTGGGAGACGTTCACTTCGAGCATTACCCTCTTCCGGGCTTCGAGCACCGAGCGCAGGATGAGAACGAGGGCTTCGGCGGCTTCGCGTTTGGCCGGATTTTCCATCGCCTTTCGGGACGCGTAAAGCCGGGTTGAACTCTTCATTATCGTGTCGATGATGACGAGTCCGTTCGCCCTCAGCGTCGAGCCCGTCGCGCAGTTGTCGACGATGAGGTCGGCATCTTCGGGCGGGAATACTTCGGTGGCGCCGTATGAGCGTATGAAGGTGGCATCGGCGATGTGTTTCTTCATCCACTTGCGGGCTATTGTCTGGTATTCGGAGGCGACGATGGGTGCCCGCCTGCAGACTTCGACCCAAGAAATCGAGGGCTTTTCGATGCTGCCTATCCTGGCCATCAGCGATTCCGGGGCGGCCGCGACGACGCTCACCGGATCCATGCCCGTGTCGTAGAGCTCGACGATGTCAGCGTCCAGCTCCTTGACCCAGTCCGCTCCGGCGAAGCCGATGTCCCTGCTGCCCGAGGCCAGCATTTCTACGATATTCTGCGGCTTGAGGAGCTTGGCTTCATACTGGAGGCTGGGGGAGCCGGCAGCCCCGGCCGAGCCGTCACCGATCCTGGGCCTGTATTCCCTCTCGTCGACGCTGACGGGAAGGCCTGCGTCGGCGAGCAACTGGATTACCTTGCCCTGCATCCTGCCCTTGGGAAGTCCGATCCTCAACAGTGTTTCCGCGCTATCCATGGTTTCTCCCTTGTGCCGAACCCGCTTTTGCAGCCAGCGTTTCCTGGGGAAACCGCTTCTCCGCGGTTCGCCAAAATAAAAACGCCGGCTTGTCGCGAGCCGGCGTTTCTCATAGTCTATCGTCCCAAAGAGGGATTAAGCCCTACGCAACCCCGGCATCCTGCGATGGTGGCCGTGGTGATGATGATGGGCTGTAAACCCGATTGCCGAGCTGACTATGGACTTCATGATGTGATCAATAGAAACACAAGAGGCTTTCAGTGTCAATATCTTTCCCGAAATTCCTCCCAACATTGCATATTTTTTCATTTTGTAGGTATTATGGAGAAAGAAACATGACTAAAAACACTGTCTCCCTACATAACAGGGGAGTGGATCAATCCTCTCTCGTCTACCCCGTCATATCGCGACGCTCCGCAGGCCTCTCGCTGGGCATTAACCTTTTTCCGGAACGCAAGGTATGCAGCTTCGACTGCCCCTATTGCGAAGTGAAGCCTTTTCAAGGCAGGGCGGCATTTTCGCTGGCGGCCCTGGAATCTGAACTGGAAGCCTTTTTCGCCAGGGACTATGCCGCCTCCTGGGCGCCCCTGCCCCTGTGCGATCTATGCATCTCAGGCAACGGCGAACCGACCTTGTCGCCTCATCTGCTGGAAGCCCTCGAACTGTGCGCCTCGGTGCGGCACCGATATGCCGTCATTGTCGGTGACGCACCCATCGTCCTCATCACCAACGCCACGGGCTTCCTTGATGTCGAACTGTCGGGGCGCCTGGCCGAATTCGCGGCGAGGGAACCCTTGAAGATTTGGGCGAAACTCGATGCCGGCAGCCAGAAATGTTTTGCCGCGATCTCGCGTTCTTCTTTCTCCGTCGATGAGATTTCGAAGTCGATGGCTGCTTTTGCGCGAAGAACGCCCATCATAATCCAGACCATGCTCTGCGAAATCAACGGTCAGGTTCCCAACGTCGATGAAGCCATGTCCTTCGCGTCACGCGTCAACGCCATGATGGCCTCAGGCGCGCGAATCGAGGCCATCCAGCTCTATACCCTGGCGCGAACGCCTTCGGAACCATGGGTCCGCCCGCTCTCCGACGAGGTGATCGCAAAGTTCATCAACATCGTCAACGGTTCGCTGCACAAGCGCGTTCCCCTCTCTGGGTATGGAGAGCATGGAACCGATCCCTTGGCTCAGGCATGATCGATCTCCATACCCACTCGACTGCCTCCGATGGAGCTCTTACGCCTTCAGGTCTCATCGACCATGCGAAAAAAGCGGGCCTCAGGGCGCTCGCCCTCACCGATCATGACACCGTCGCCGGCGTGGCTGAAGCCCGTGCCCGTGCCGAAGCCCTCGGCATAGCGTTTATCGCAGGGGTCGAAATCGAGATCGAATTTGACCCCGGCGAGTTCCACCTGTTGGGGCTCGGCATCGATGTGGACGACGGCAGGCTTCTCGAAGCCCTCTCCCTGCTCGCCGAAGCGAGGACGATCCGGAATGAGCGCATCGTTGAGCTGTTGAAGCGCGAAGGCATCCCTATCGACCTCGAGGCTGTAGCCGAAATAGCGGGCACGGATCGCATCGGACGGCCCCACCTCGCCGAAGCCCTCATGCGAGGGAAGGTCGTTCGCACCAAGCAGGAAGCCTTCGACCGCTTCCTCGGCAAGGGCAAGCCTTTTTACCTGCCCAAGGAATGCCTGCCCTTCTCCAGGGCGCTCCGGCTCATCAAGGAAGCCGGAGGCATCGCCGTCGTGGCCCATCCCTATTCGCTCTTCGTCAGCAAGACGAAGCTTGCGGGCCTCATGGACGAATGGAAGGCAGCCGGGGTGGAAGGAGTGGAAGCATTTCATCCCACGGCCAAGCTCGGCCAATGCAGAATATTGGAATACATGGCGCGGGAGAGGGGCTTTCTAGTGACTGCAGGGTCAGACTTCCACAATCTTCAGAAGCCCGACTGCGGCATAGGCCGGACAGCTGGGGGAATCCCCGTGACCGATTCCTTCTATGAGGAGCTTTCCTTGTCGCTGCCCGGACTGCCCGCCTTGACCTGATCGATCTGGTCGTACAGCTCGACCGCCGCGAAGAAGATGACGACGATGAGCGGACCGAGGATGAGGCCGTTGAACCCGAAAATGCTCAAGCCTCCGACGATGGCGAAGAAGATGAGCAAGGGGTGTATCCTGAGGCTGTCGCCGAGGATGACCGGCCTCAGGAAATTATCGGTGAAGGAAACGAAGAAGGCTGCCAGGACGCAGAAAGAGACTGCCCTCGCGATGTCGCCCGTGAGCCCCATGAAGAGCGAGATGGGTATCCAGACAAGCGATGTCCCCACCATGGGTATGAAGGAAGCGATGGCAGTGAGAGTCGCCAAGACGAGAGGGCTGTTCAGCTTGAAGATGACGGAGAGGATGAACATGACGACAGCCTGGTAGATGGCGACGAGGAAGAATCCCAACACAAGTTTTCGGCCTGATTCGCTCATCTTCGACATGAACATCTTTGTATACGTGTTCTCTATCGGGATAGCCGATACGACGAGGGATGCCAGGTGCTTGCCGTCGACGAGGAGAAAATAGAGGGTGAAGACCATGAAGGCCAGGGTTGTGGCGAGCGACGCGACATTCTTGAGGATGGTCCCCGAAAAGCCGATGATGCGGCTGGAACTCGACACGATGAAGCCCTTTACCTCATGGAGAACGTCGATGCTGCTGAGGTCGATGGAGCCGCCCGATACTCTGTAGATAAAGCCGCCCAGGGGGCTTGTGTGGCTGAGGGTGAAGATGTCGGGATGGTCCTCGATAACCCTGACGATGGAGCCTGAAAGGTCGACCACCTGCTTCAGGAGTGCGATGAAGAGGTAAGTGAAGGGTACGGCGAGGACGAGAACGCCCAGGACGGCAAAGAGGCCGGCGATGATCTTTTCCAGAAAATGTCTTTTCTTGCCCGAAGCCAGATCGCGCTTCAGGAACCGCGTGCTTCGTTCGAAGAGGGGGGCGAGAAAGGCATAGATGACGCCCGACCAAAGGATGATGGTCATGAAGGGGTAGAAGAGTCGCGCTACGAGAAGGAAGAGGGCGATGAAAAATACGAGGAAAATCTGCTTCTTTGTCGAGCCTTGGTTCATCCTGATAAAGTAACCGTATTCGCCCTGTTTGTCGAGCTGAGCAGCGGGATATTGGCTGAGCCGCCATCTTGCGGCTCGGGCACGCAAACATGAGGCTGGCTTTTCCCTGAGGTGCTTCCTCATACGCTGGGGTTTCTGTACAATGAACCCATTTATCGGGTGAGGAGAAAGACCGCATGGGCGAATTGTACATAGTCGGAACGCCGATAGGAAACCTGGGTGACATCACGCTGCGGGCGCTCGAGACCCTGAAGGCCGCCGATACGATCGCCTGCGAGGATACGAGACATACCCTCCAGCTCCTCAACCATTTTTCCATCGCGAAGCCCCTCGTCTCCTGCCACGCGAACGACGAGGCCAAGGGCGCTGCACGAATCATCGCACTCCTCGATCTGGGGGAAAAAGTAGCCTACTGCACCGACGCGGGTACCCCGGGGCTCTCTGATCCGGGAGCCGTACTCGTCCGTTCGGCGCGCGCGGCGGGACACGAGGTCATACCCATACCCGGCCCCTCCGCCTTGGCCACTCTTGTTTCCGCTTCAGGCTTCGGCGGCCGGGGGCTATTGTTCGACGGCTTTCTCAGCCCCAAGGCTTCGAGACGCCGCGCGCGTCTCGCCGTTCTCCTTGAGAGGCAAGAATCCTTTCTGGTATATGAATCGCCATACAGGATAGCCAAACTCATGGCCGATCTGGCTAGCCTCGCGCCCAATCGCCTGGTCTGCGTCGGGAGGGAACTCACGAAGCTCCATGAGCAGCTCGTCACCGGAACGGCTGCCGAGATCGCTTCCCGGCTGGGCGGCGGAAGCGTCGGAAACCCAACCATCCCCGAAAAAGGGGAGTTCGCCGTCCTCGTCTCCGGGCAGGGCGGGGGAGAGGCCGAGCGGGAATTCGAGCCCACGAGCGATGAGGAAGGCTGATAGCCTCATGATCCAGATCAGCCGGCTCGCGAAGCTCCACGGCATCGCGCGGATGCGCAAATGCGCCATTCTCCTTGAGAGTGTGGAACTCAAGCTTGCCCAAACCCAGGCCGATGCGGGCGCGGCGAGAGCGGGGGCAGGGGCGGAATCTGACAGCCTGGTCCTCTACGCGTGCGATGTTGTCCGCTTTCTTGCCGAGGATGCCGAATCCGGCTCGGAGCTTGCGGCAGCTGCCGGAACCTGCCTGAAAACTCTTTCGGCTCCGGAATTTTCCCTGACATTCCGCGCTATCGACGATTTACGCCACTATCTCATGCGAATATCCGGCCAGGCGCCCGCCGACTGGGACCTTCACGACTTCCGACCCCGCCGGAGAACGGAAACGGAGCCGGGTACCTTTTCTCCTAAGTCGCCTGTTCGAGTGTATCTTCCCGGCTTCAGAGTCTACCTTGAGGATATCCGTTCGCCCTTCAATGTAGGCACGATCATCAGGACAGCCGAGGCTCTCGGTTTCGAGGAAGCCCTGCTGTCACCCCACTGCGCCGATCCGAGGCATCCTAGGGCTCTGCGTTCGGCCATGGGCGCTGTCGACATCCTTCCCTGGCGCCATTGCTCGCCTGAGGATCTCGCGCCGCTGGGACCCATATTCGCCCTAGAGCTGGGTGGCCTCAGCCTGCAAGAATTCGCTTTTCCCAAGCGCGGCCTTCTCATCCTCGGATCCGAGGAACTGGGCATCTCGAACGCCGGCCTGGCTCTTGCCGCAGGGAGGAAGGTCAGCATCCCGATGCGCGGCGTCAAGGCTTCCATCAACGTCGCTGTCGCCTTCGGAATAGCGGCCCAAGCCTGGATTTCCTCACTTTAGCGTTGACCACCCTTGGAAACGGGATTACACTGGAGCACTAACATAAACCCCATAAGGGAGGCATCATGGCCAAGGTTGAACTGAAGAAAATCGGAAAAGTGTATGATGGTAACGTCCGCGCCGTCAGCGACGCCAACATCGTCATCAACGACAAGGAATTCGTGGTCTTCGTCGGCCCTTCGGGCTGCGGCAAGACGACGACGCTCCGCATGGTGGCTGGTCTCGAGGACATCACCGAAGGTGAGCTCTACATCGACGGCAAGCTCGTCAACGACGTGCCGCCCAAGGACCGCGACATCGCAATGGTGTTCCAGAACTATGCCCTCTACCCCCACATGTCGGTCTACGACAACATGGCATTCGGCCTGAAGATCCGCAAGATCGCCAAAGCCGAAATCGACCAGCGCGTCAAGGAGGCGGCGCGCATCCTCGACATCGAGAAGCTTCTCGACCGCAAGCCCAAACAGCTTTCGGGCGGCCAACGCCAGCGCGTCGCCGTAGGCCGCGCCATCGTCCGCAAGCCCAAGGTCTTCCTCTTTGATGAGCCGCTGTCCAACCTCGACGCCAAGCTCCGCGTACAGATGCGAGCCGAGCTCATCGAGCTCCACGACAAGCTCCAGGCCACCATGATTTACGTCACCCACGACCAGGTGGAAGCCATGACGATGGGCGACAGAATTGTCGTCATGAAGGATGGCCTCGTCCAGCAGATCGGTTCGCCCCTCTACATGTACAACAATCCCATCAACAAGTTCGTCGCCGGCTTCATCGGTTCGCCACCCATGAACTTCCTCACCGTCAAGGTGCTGGAGGAAGACGGAAAGCTCGTCATCGACGAAGGCGCCTTCAAGCTCCTCCCCGATCCGACCCATGTCGAGCTTCTCAAGCCCTATGTCGGCAAGGAAGTCTCCTTCGGCATCCGCCCCGAGGATCTCGATGTCGCCAACCAAAAACTGGAGATCGGCGTCATCAAGGCCAAGGTTACGGTCGTCGAGCCTCTCGGCGCCGAAATTCACCTTCAGGCTACTACGCCTACCCAGGGAATGGTCGCCAGAATCGATCCCCATCATGTCTACAAGCATGGCGACGACATTGTCTTCGATCCCGACATGGCGAAGGCGCGATACTTCGACCGCGAAACCGAGAAATCCATTCTCCCCGTCAAGTGGGACGAATAGGCAGTCTGAGCCAAACTCGTCTTTTCCCATGAAAAAAGGGCAGTCCTGTGGGGCTGCCCTTCTCATTTTGCCTGGAGAATGTCATTGTATCCCCTATGAACGGAAGCCCAAGCCGTGGGGTCGATGCCATCGTCTCTGCCCGACGCATCTACACTGTAGATGGGAAATTCTCAACCGCGGAGTCCATGGCGCTGCGCGACGGCCGGATTGTAGCCCTCGGCGCGCGCGGCGAGATCGAGGCTTCCTTCCATGCGACCAGGCGCATCGATCTGGGTGAATCCTTCATCTATCCCGGGTTCATGGACCCACACTGCCACTTTTTGAGCTATGGCCATCTTCTTCGGCGCGCATGGCTTTTTGGGACAAAATCCTGGGAAGAAACGGTGGCGAGACTGGTCGCGCATCGGGCACAGAGCGTCGAA
>JBAQLW010000005.1:0-3930 GCA_049302175.1 Rectinemataceae bacterium | reverse complement strand
CCGTGACGACAGCCTTGCAGGCGCGGCATCGGCTTCTGCCCGGCTCCTCGATACCGAGGGGCGAGGAACAGGCCGGACAAACCGCTGACAGGGGGAAGATGTCGCGCTTTATCCCAAGAATATACTCAACCGCATATCGCAGGTCCAAGGCTATGGAAAAAAAATCACGGAAACCGAGGGTTTCGATAAAGCGCTGCTGTTTGGGCCGCAGGCCGTAGAGGATGAGGTCGCCCTTCCTGGTCCGCATGCTTTTCTGCAAGGCCACGAGGAAGCCGACCCCCGCCGCCGTGATGTCATCGATATGCGCAAAATCAAAAAAAAGGATTTTCGTGGCATCGCCGAGAGCCGAAGCGATTTCGTCGCTGAGCTTTTTTACCCGTACCGAATCGAGCTTGCCTCCGGGATGGCAGCAGAGGCTGCCTTCTATCTCGGGGAGGGTTTCGAAACTCAGGTCCGGCTGCCCTGGCGAGATGAGGGGAGCTGATGAAAGCTTGGCGCGCGCGAGAAGTCGGGAAGGCATGAAGCCATCCTACCGTCCTCACTCCTCCTTGTCAAACCTTCGGATGGGTCGATCAGGGCGAGAAGCCCGAATCCAGGGAGACTATGGCGCCCGAAGAAAGGCAGGGGTCGCAGGCGATGAGGTCGAGCGCGATGGACGCCACGTCAGCGGGGCGTGAAAGCATGCCGCCGGGCGCCATCCGTACGAGGGAGGCCGCATCCTCAGGGCCGATATATTCGGTGCGGACAAGACCCGGGCAGGCGGTGACGGCGGCCACGTTGTGCGACGCTCCTTCTATGGCGATCGATTTCGCGAGGACGCCAAGCCCCGTTTTCGCGGCCGCATAGGCCGCGTTGGAGGTGAAGCCGCGTATCGTGTCCGTCCGCGTGCCGCCGAAAAACAGGAAGCGACCGAAACCTCGGCTGCTCATCGCCTCGAAATACCTGCTCGCGAGAGCCCCGGGCAGGGCCAGGTTCAGGAGCGCCATATCTTCCCATTCGGCAGCGCCGCAGGCTGCGAGGGGTTTTCGCAGGAAGGGTCCGAAAGCGACAACGACGATGTCAAAGGAACCGAAACGTTCAAGTGCCTCGAGGAAGTCGCGGGGTCGGGTAATCGCGCAGGCGATGCCCAGGGCCTGCCCCCCTGTTTCGGCGATCGCGCGCACCGCTGCATCCACCCTCCGCCCCGATTTTCCGTGGATGAGGAGGGAGGCGCCGCGCGATGCCAGGTCGAGAGCGACGGCTCTGCCGATACCGCCCGATCCCCCAACGACGAGAGCCCGCTTTCCGCTGAAAATGGAGCTTCGACGATATTCTTCGCTGGCGCCGATTGTGACGCCGTCTTGTTCCCTAGGATCCATGGCGTTACTATATGACGCCGCGCCGGGCACAGGCAAGCGCGATCGAGGAAGGCATGATGAGTGAGATGGCGGCTTCCGACATTCATATCGTTCTCTGCCGCGTGAGGGAGTCGGGCAACGTAGGTTCGATCTGCAGGGCTATGAAGACTATGGGCATCGCTAAACTTCGATTAGCCGAATGCCCCGATTACGAAGTGGATAAAGTGCGGATGATGGCCGTCCATGCTTTCGACCTGTTCGAGGGATCCCGGCGTTTCGCGACGCTCCAGGAAGCCCTCGCGGACATCTCGCTCTCCGCAGGCTTCACGCGGCGAGTCGGAGAAAGGCGGAAGGAATCATCGATTTGCCTGAGGGATTTTGTCGCCGGGCTTCGCTCGCGTCCGCCCTCCCCTGTCGCCCTGGTATTCGGAAACGAAAAGGACGGACTCACCGACATGGAATTGGGGTTGTGCAGTCTCGCCGTCCATATTCCATCGGCCGAATCCTGCCCCTCTCTCAATGTTGCCCAGGCCGTCCAGGTCGCCTGCTACGAATTCTTCCGCTCAGCCGACACCGGTCAATCCATGGAAGCCGGTAAGCCCGTAGAGGCAGATAAATCCGCGGTTTCCGACAAATCACAATGGGGTAAAGCCGCCACTCCCGCCTTGCGCGAAAACGTGGATTCAGCCGTGGCGACGATAGCCGACACCCTCGCCAAGGCAGGCTTTTTCAAGATGAGCGGCGACATCTACGCGCGGCGCTTCCTGCGGGATCTGTGCGAAAGAGCAGGAGCGAGCGCAGCCGAAGTGGCCTATCTTGAAAAGCTTTTCATCAAGGCTTTTGCCCTCAGCTCAAGGAGTCCTCCAGACCGAACATGAAGACGATATCGTCGGCTTCGATCCGCCCCCGCTGTATATTCGCGCAGGCGCGATTCAGGACGGACTTCAGTTCACGCACGTTTCCAGGCCATCGATAGCCCATGAGCTTGGCGATGGCGGCATCCGACAGCTCGCACCAACCCTTTCCGGCCTGGAGGCAGAAATGGCGGGCCAGATCGACAACGTCATCCATCCTTTCCCTCAGAGGGGGAACCACGATGGGAAGGTCGGAGATCCTGTAAAAAAGGTCTGCGCGGAACAGCCCCCGCATTATCTGCGCTTCTATATTGGCACAGGTGGCGCTAACCAGCCTGAAATCGGATTTTTCGGCTTTTTCGGCCCCGAGCCTCCAGAATTCTCCCGACTCGAGCGCTCTCAGGAGCTTGGGCTGCACGGCCAGGGACATGCTGGCGATTTCATCGAGAAAAAGCGTGCTCTTCTCCGCCATTTTCAGGGCTCCCTTGCGACGGACGGCATCGGTGAAAGCGCCTTTTTCGGCTCCGAACATCTCGCTTTCGGCGAGGCTTTCGGGCAGAGCCGAGCAGTTCAGGGCGATGAATACCTGGTCCCTTCGCGCTGAGCAGGAATGGAGAGCCCTTGCCACAAGCTCCTTGCCCGTTCCGGTTTCGCCGAGAATGAGGACGGGATGGTTCGAATCGGCATACTTCCTCACCAGGGTGGAAATATCCCGCATCGCTTTGCTCTTTCCTATGAACATCGAGGCATTCGAAGTTTCGCGGGAATGTGTTTCATCGGCCGCGAGAATCTTGAATCGCAGAAGGGGGAGTTCTTCAGTGCCTATGAAGAAAGAAGTCTTCCTCAGCCCTGAGGCCAGGACGCTATGCCTTTCGGTAAGCACGAAAACAGGCAGACGGGATACGGCGGAAAGCTGGTCGAGCAGGTTCGCCACAGGCGCGAAGTCGGCGGAAGGAACGCCTATGAGGACAGCGCATAGATCCGCGTCTCTGGAGCTGGTCCTCAGCAAGTCGCCCAAGGTGGAGGCGAGCCTGATCTCGAAATCCGATTCCAGTTCGGCGAGGACCTTTCGTATCCTGGGGCTGTCTACGTCCCAATAGACGATGGCTTTCATCATCACATTATTAAAGACTATTAACAATCTTGATAGCCCAATCCCCGTTCAAGCCAATAGACAATCATCTATTAGATCAGCGCCTGCCGGCTAAAATCTCCATGATAGAGTCGGCGTAGAGGAAGATTCCCGATTTCGTGCAATGCATATGGCGTGGAATCCAGAGTTCGGCACCTCTCACCAGGGAACCCACGACGATTATGTCGGGCGTCGATTTCTGCAAGGCTTTCATGATTGCTAGTTCATCATCTTCCCGATAATCGCCCGCCGCGCGGCCGACGACGCGCAGTTCGGGAAAGGTCGATCGCATGTGCTGTTCGGCTTTCTGGAGAATCGGCAGGCTGCCTCCCACGAGAAAGACCGATCCCCTGCGCTGTTCGAGCACCGAAAGAAAGCAGGCCAGCGTCTTCAGCGGCGCGTAGGCTGTGCCACCAGGTATAGCGCTTTCTTCTGCGCTGTCCAGACTGGCGAGGTATTCCCGGCGCCTTTCTCCTGCGGTGAAGAAGCGCCTGACCATGCCATTCTCGCCTGCCCGCCCGGAAACCTTCCGGTTTCCGGCGGCCTTGGCCGCGGCATACTTGAAAAG
The DNA here is from genome assembly GCA_049302175.1 of Rectinemataceae bacterium. Lineage (GTDB taxonomy): Bacteria > Spirochaetota > Spirochaetia > Treponematales > Rectinemataceae > CAYXUF01. The sequence goes on along the minus strand of JBAQLW010000005.1, from coordinate 39 downwards.
CGTTGCCGAGGAGGGCAGCGCAAGATCGGCGCTCGCTAT
>JBAQLW010000004.1:0-1615 GCA_049302175.1 Rectinemataceae bacterium | reverse complement strand
CATCAAGGAAGTGAGCGTCGCCTGCGGCTACCCCGACCAGAATTACTTCGCCCGACTTTTCAAGAAGGTCACCGGACTCACCCCCAGTTCCTTCATTCCCCAACTTCCGGAGGAACGCAATGAAAATTGAAAGAACCATCCGGACAACAAAGCCGGCCAAGCCCTTCGCCGTTTTGCCGACCCTGACGGCGATCGCTTTCTCGCTCGCGCTCGTCTTAGCGCTCGCCGGCTGCGACGCCGCGAAAAAGCAGAAATCCAAGGATAAAGCCCCCCGAATCGGTTTTTCCCTGGATTCCCTGGTCGTGGAACGATGGAAGCGCGACATCGACATCTTCGAAAAAGCCGTCCAGGAAATGGGCGCCGAATTCATCCTCGAAGTAGCCGACCAGGACGCCTCCAAGCAGGACGAGCAGGTGCGCGCCCTTGTCGACAAGGGAATCGACATCCTCGTCATCGTGCCAAACGACGCCGACAAACTCACCCAAGCCGTCAAATACGTGAAATCACGCAAGATTCCCGTTCTGAGCTACGACCGCCTCGTCAGAAAAGCCAACGTCGACCTTTATGTATCCTTCGACAATGAAAAAGTCGGTAGCCTTATGGCCGAGTCCCTCACGAGAGCCATTCCCGAAGGCAACTATGTCATAATCAACGGAGCCAGAACCGATAACAACGCCATCATGCTGAACGCGGGTATGCATAAAGTCCTCGATCCCCTTGTCGCCGCAGGGAACATCAGGATAATCAGAGAAATATGGCCCGAGAACTGGAACAGCGAAGATGCGCGCAAAGGCCTGGAAGCAGTCATCGCAAGCAACAGGAAAATCGATGCCGTCATCGCCGGCAACGACATGCTCGCGGAAGCAGCCATCAACGTCCTCGCCGAGAACCAGCTTCTCGGATCCGCCAAGGTAGTGGGACAGGACGCCGAGCTCTCGGCATGCCAGCGAATCGCCGAAGGAGTCCAGTATGCCACTATCTACAAGCCTATAGAAAGGTTGGCACTCAAGGCGGCCGGTTTTGCCATCATGCTCGCCCGCGGTGAAAAAATCGCCGGCGACGTCACGATCGACGATGGCGGTAAGAAAGTGCCCTACGTACGCCTTGAGCCCATCCTCGTCACCAGGGAACTCCTGGATGAAACGGTTATCAAGGACGGTTTTCACAGCGCCGAAGCCATCTACCGCAACCTTGGCCGCTGACGAAGCCCATCCGCCGATCCAACCGTCCCACTTTGCAGCCTAAGCCTGTCGTCCCACCTATCTGGACTTTTCCTCATTTCCCCTCATGAAAGTGCTAGCCCTTTCGACGCTCCCTCCGTCAACCTATTTGTGCGCATTGTGGCACGAAAGTTCCTGATGACGATTTCCCCAAAGGGTCGAATACTGCAAACAGTGGCGTCATGCCACGGGTCGGTCGTTGCGCCTGACCCATTGTTCATAAAGGAGGGCACACATGCGACGCTCCGTAATCGTATTGGCATCGCTTTTGTTCCTGCTTGTACTCGGAAATTCGGCATTCGCTCAGGTTCAGGTGGGCATCGTCCTGCCAACGAAGGATGAACCGCGCTGGATCCAGGACCAGACCAGGTTCATGGACGCGCTCAAGACGGCAG
>JBAQLW010000003.1:0-1636 GCA_049302175.1 Rectinemataceae bacterium | reverse complement strand
AGTCCAGGCTGCTCGTCGCCGCCCTCAGGATGGAGTAGCCGACCGGCGTTATAAGAGAAAAAAGGAAGCGTAGGATGGGTAGGTGCCCCTGTGAAGCGAGGAGGAGGGTCTGCGCCAGCATGAAGAGCACGACGATGATGGATGAGGTTATACCCATCGCGATGGATCCCGAAGTCAGAAAGATGATGACGATGAAGAATACTACGAGCTGGCTTGAGTAATAGTAGAATTCTTCGCTGAAGCGCTTGAGAGGGATCTTCATTGAACTTCATTGTATCCGCTGGACTTCTTCCTGCAAAGGCCCTTGCCGCGCCAATCCTTTCGATCCTTTCGATTGGTATTTCAGCTTGACTAGTTTATTCGAGCGTGTACAATGATAGAGCCAATTTATTTGGCAAAGTATGTAAGGAGGTCCTATGAAAAAGCTCACGAAGCTCACCGCCATCCTTCTGGCGTTGTCCTTCATCCTCGCTGGAGCGGAGGTTTTCGCCCAGGCCAAAGCTAAATTCCATATTGGCATCGTTACCGGTACGGTATCACAATCCGAAGACGACCTTCGTGGCGCTGAGAGACTGATCAAGGATTACGGCTCCGTGAAGACTGGCGGCATGATCCAGCACATCACCTATCCCGATGACTTCATGTCCCAGCAGGAGACTTTCATCTCTTCCGTGGTCGCCCTCGCCGACGATCCCCTCATGAAAGCCATCGTCATCAACCAGGCCATTCCCGGAACGACCGAGGCCTTCAAGCGCGTCCGCGCGAAGAACAAGGACATCCTTCTTCTCGCCGGCGAACCCCATGAAGACCCCCTCGTCATCCAAAGCGCGGCCGACCTGGCCCTCTCCGCCGACTTCGTGTCCCGCGGCTACACCATCATCTGGGCGGCCAAGCAGCTCGGCGCCAAGACCTTCGTCCACATTTCCTTCGCCCGCCACATGAGCTATGAGTCGCTCGGTCGCCGCCGCGCCATCATGGAAGAGGCCTGCAAGGATCTCGGACTGAAGTTCGCCTTCGAAACCGCCCCGGACCCGACCTCCGACGTCGGCGTTCCCGGCGCCCAGCAGTTCATCCTCGAGAAAGTTCCCCAGTGGATCGAAAAATACGGCAAGGACACCGCGTTCTTCTGCACGAACGATGCCCATACCGAACCCCTTCTCAAGCAGCTCTTCGCTTATGGCGGCTACTTCGTCGAAGCCGACCTTCCCTCTCCCCTCATGGGTTACCCCGGGGCTCTCGGCCTCGACCTCTCCAAGGAAGCGGGCGATTTCCCCGCCATCCTGAAAAAGGTTGAAGCCGCCGTCGTCGCCAAGGGCGGCGCCGGCAAATTCGGAACCTGGGCATTCTCCTATGGCTATACCCTCACCGCCGGCCTGGGCGAGTTCGCCAAGAACGTCGTCGAGAAGAAAGCCAAGAAAGACTCCATGAAGGACGTCTTTACCGCTCTCGCCAAGTTCACTCCCGGCGCGAAGTGGAACGGCGCCAATTATGTCGACCTGGCCACCGGCGTCCGCGCCAAGAACCAGATCCTCATCTACATGGATACCTATGTCTTTGGAAAGGGATTCCTCCCCACCACGAAGCAGAAGGTGCCCGATAAGTACTACACGATCCAGGCGAGCAAGTAACTGGCAGC
>JBAQLW010000002.1:0-8247 GCA_049302175.1 Rectinemataceae bacterium | reverse complement strand
TTGGGACCATTGTCACGGGAAATTCGGCGTTTGATTGCTTTATTGGTCACGAAAATAGGACGATTGGATTGAAAACTATGTTTATAGGGCCGATTCTATAGTCCGAAAAACTGGGAAACTTTTAATTAATAAAACTCTATATTATGCCCAAACGCCGCATTCGCTCATTTTCGCTCGCAGAGCTCGATCAGTACCCCACCCGTCGCCTTGGGATGGAGAAAGGCTATCCTGGCCCCGCCCGCTCCATACCTCGGCGTTTCGTCGATGAGACGCAGGCCCTTCTCCTTCAGTTCGGCGAGGGCGGCGTCGATGTCATCCACGCGGAAAGCGATGTGCTGTATGCCCTGCCCTTTCGCCGCTATGAACTTGGCGATCGGTCCTTCCGCGTCCAGGGATTCGAGAAGTTCCACCTCGGATTCTCCGATAGGCAGAAAAGCGGTGCGCACCTTCTGCTCCTTCACTTCTTCTGTCCCATGGAGGGGCAGACCGAGCAATCCCTCCCAGAAGGGCAGTGCCTCGTCGATTTTCTCAACCGCAATGCCGATATGATCCAGTTTATTAAGTTTCATCGTCTTTCTCCTTTCAAAAGGGCCAAGAACAATTCCCTGGAGGCGGTATAGATATCAATATCCCTTTTTCTTACATCGCGGGCGAGGTTTTCCAGGTGGATGTCGCCATCCTGGTCGGCGAAATATTCCATGACCTGCCAGCTCACAAGGTCCTTCAGCTGGGACTTTATTGAAGCATGGCGCCTGACTTCGAGTTCGCCAGAAGCCTTCATGGTCTCGAAGCGGCCGAGGATGGCGGCGCAGAGCTCTGGAACCCCCTCCCCCGTCTCGGCTACCGTCTTGAGGACGGGCGGCAGGGAGAAAGGATCGGCCTTCGAGGGCAGGGTTTCGGGGCGCAGGTCCAACTGGCCATGATGGAGCAGTTCGGTATTTCGCGCAGCGAGGGTATCGGGTCCGGCATCCACGCTCCGGCCGCGCCGCAGCATGGCCTGGGTTTCGAGCATGGCTCGTATTTCGCGCAGGACCCTATCGGCGCCGTCCCTATCGGACTTGTTCACGACGAAGATGTCGCCGATCTCCATTATACCGGCCTTTATCACCTGTATGTCGTCACCGAGACCCGGCACCGAGACGAGGACGACGGTGTCCGCCACCTTGACGATGTCCACTTCAGACTGGCCTACGCCCACCGTCTCGATGATGACAATGTCATAGCCGGCCGCCTCGAGAACCCGGGCGGCGAAAGCCGTGGCTTTGGAGAGGCCTCCCAGGCGGCCGCGCGAGGCGAGGCTGCGTATGAATACGCCCGGATCTGTCGCGTGGCCTTGCATCCGCAGGCGGTCGCCGAGTATGGCTCCCCCCGAGAAGGGGCTTGAGGGGTCGACGGCGATGACGCCGACGCGTTTACCCTCGGCGCGGAACCGGCCGATGAGCTTGTCGGTGAGGGTGGATTTTCCCGAGCCCGGCGGTCCCGTTATGCCGATCACATGGGCGAAGCCTGTCCTCTCCTTGAGGGTGGCGAGGCTGCCGAAGGCATCCCTGTCGCCATCTTCGAGGAGGCTGATGAGCCGAGCCACGGCGCGCGGGTCGCCTTCGAGGCAGCGCCGGGCGAGTGTGTCGATCATGGGAAAGCGCTATGCCCGCTTGAGGTGGTTCTTGATGAACTCCACGGTGACCGAGGTGGGCGTGCCCGGGCCGAAGACTTCCGCTATACCCTTGGATTTGAGGAAGGGTATGTCCTCCTCCGGAATGACGCCGCCGCCGAAGACGAGGATATCGTCCGCTCCCTTTTCCTTGAGGAGTTCGACGACGCGGGGGAAGAGATGGTTGTGTGCACCCGAAAGTATGGAAAGGGCGACGACATCGGCGTCTTCCTGGATCGCGGCCTGGACTATCTGTTCGGGCGTCTGGCGCAGACCTGTATAGATCACTTCCATGCCCGCGTCGCGCAGGGCTCGGGCTATCACCTTGGCTCCCCTGTCATGGCCGTCGAGACCGGGTTTCGCGACGATAACTCGTATTTTACGTTCCATGCTTAAACTCCCTTCTAGAACATGACGCTGGGGCGATATTCGCCGAAGACGCCGCGCATCACATCGCAGATCTCGCCCAGGGTGGCGTAGGTTTTCACCGCGGCGAGGATGTAGGGCATGAGATTGTCATTGCCTTCGGCCGCCTTTTTCAGTGCATCCAGAGCCGCTGACGTGGCGGCGCCGTCACGCCTCGCCTTCAACGCCTTGATCTTGGCCACCTGGTTCTGGCCGACGATCGGATCCACGCGCAGGAGGCCTTTGGGAGGATCTTCCTTCACCTGGAACTTGTTCAAGCCAACGACAACGCGATCGTTTTTCTCGACATCCATCTGCCAGGCATAGGCCGAATCCTGGATTTCCTGCTGGATGTAGCCCTGTTCGATAGCCTTCACCGCACCGCCCAAATCGTCGATGCGCTTGATGTAAGCGAGGGCTCCCTCTTCGATAGAATTCGTGAGGTTCTCCACATAGTATGACCCCGCGAGTGGGTCGGGAGTCTCCGCGACGCCCGATTCATAGGCGAGAACCTGCTGGGTTCTGAGGGCGATGCGGACGGAAGCCTCGGTCGGCAGGGCGAGGGCTTCGTCCTTGGAATTCGTGTGGAGGGATTGCGTGCCCCCAAGGACCGCGGCGAGGGCCTGGATGGTGACGCGCACGACGTTGTTCTCGGGCTGCTGGGCCGTGAGGGTGGAACCTGCGGTCTGCGTGTGGAAGCGAAGCATGAGGCTCTTGGGATTCTTGGCCCCAAATCGTTCCTTCATGATTCTGGCCCAAACGCGGCGCGCGGCGCGGAACTTGGCCACTTCCTCGAAGAGGTCGTTGTGTGCGTTGAAGAAGAAAGAAAGGCGCGGCGCGAACTCATCGACGTCGAGACCGGCGGCCACGGCCGCATCGACATAGGCTATGCCGTCGGCCAGGGTGAAGGCCACTTCCTGGATCGCCGTGGCTCCCGCTTCGCGGATGTGGTAACCCGAAATGGAGATAGTGTTCCAGTTCGGCACCTGTTTCGAGCAGTAGGCGAAGATGTCGGTGATGAGCCTCATGGAAGGGGCTGGTGGAAATATATAAGTCCCTCGCGCGACGTATTCCTTGAGGATGTCGTTCTGGATGGTGCCGTCGAGCTTGTCGGCCGAAACGCCCTGCTTTTCGGCCACTGCTATGTACATGGCAAGGAGAACGGAGGCCGGGGCATTGATCGTCATGCTCGTCGAGACCTTGTCCAGAGGAATCCCGCCGAAGAGGGTTTCCATGTCTTCGAGCGAATCGATCGCCACGCCCACCTTCCCCACTTCGCCGGCCGACAGGGGGTGGTCCGAATCATAGCCGATCTGCGTAGGCAGGTCGAAGGCGACCGACAAGCCCGTCTGCCCCTGGGCCAGCAGAAACTTATAACGGGCATTGGATTCTTCCGCCGAAGCGAAGCCAGCATACTGCCGCATGGTCCAGAGGCGGCCGCGGTACATGGTCGACTGGACGCCTCGCGTATAGGGATACTCCCCTGGCAGTCCAACCGTCTCAAGCCTGTTCTCCTCCCCCGCATCCAGCTGAGTGTAGAGCCGCTTGATGGGGGCGTTGGAGCCGGTGACGAATTTCGCCTTTCTTTCGGGAAATTTTGCTATGGACTTCTCGACCTTGGCGTTCCAGTCCTGGAGCGCCTTATCGAGTTTTTCTTTTTCGCTCATTGTTACGACTCCTTATCGAATCACCGAGCCGGGAATTCCTGAATCCGCCGCCAGCTGCAAGCCAACATCCAGCGCCTTCAGGTTGAGCTCGTCGGTACCCTTGGGCACCCTGGCCTGCACAGCCTTGCGCAGCACCTCGCGGGTAGCGATTCCCGAGAGGCCGCCAAGCACCCCCAGTGCCACCATGTTGGCGACAACCTTCTTCCCCACCCTTTCGCTGGCCGAAGCCAGGATGGGCAAGGCTACCGTCCTCGCCTTGATGGCGGGATCGAGGCTCACCGTCGTATCGGTTATTATCAGTCCCCTCGTCATCGAGGGTCCATAGGTTCTATACGCATCGTTGGTCAGCGCCAGAAGGTAGTCGGGATCGGTTGCCTTCGGGTAGTCGATCTCATCGTCCGAGATGACGACTTCAGCCTTGCTCGATCCCCCCCTCGCCTCGGGCCCATAGCTCTGGGTCTGTACCGCGTTCTTTCCGCTGTATATGGCCGCTTCGGCGAGCGTGATGCCCGCGAGAAGCAGACCTTGGCCTCCGGAGCCGCTCAGTCTGAATTCAACTCGCATCCCCGGTTCCCTCCCTTGTAGTCGTTGTAGGTCCTCTGCACTTTCGACGTCATCTCGCCGTAGCTGGCCGTGTATTCGGGCCTGTCGTGCCTGTAGAGTTCTCCGATGAGAAGCTTGCCTTCCAGCTTTTCAGGCGGAAGCGCGGCCGCCGCCTTTACGTTCACCGTCCTGTCCTTGATCCAGTTGAGTACTTCCACGGCGCCGCCCAGCTTGTTCTTCCTGCCGAAATAGGTAGGGCACTGGGTGAGAGCCTCGACCACGGAGAAGCCCTTGTTCATCAAAGCCTTTTCGATGAGATCGGTGAGGAGGGTCACGTGGTAACTCGATGCGCGGGCGACATAGGAAGCGCCAGCCGCCTCGGCCAGCTTGCAGACGTCGAACTCGTATTCCACGTTGCCGTAGGGGGCCGTCGTCCCAAGCATGCCGTGCGGCGTCGTCGGGGAATACTGGCCCGATGTCATGCCATAGATATTGTTGTTCATGATGATCGTGGTGATGTCGATGTTTCGGCGGGCGGCGTGGATGAAGTGGTTGCCGCCGATGGCGGTGCAGTCGCCGTCGCCGGTCATGACGATTACCTTGAGCTTGGGGCTGGAATGCTTGATGCCCGTCGCGAAGGCCAGGGCGCGGCCATGGGCCGTGTGGAGGGTGTCGAAATCGAGATAGCCGACGGCGCGGCTCGAGCAGCCGATGCCGGAGACCATGATGATGTTGTTCTTGTCCAGCCCCAGCTTGTCGATTGCCCTTATGAGGGCTCCGGTCACCGTTCCATGGCCGCAGCCCGGACACCAGATATGGGGAAGCCTTTCCTTGCGGAAATAGTCGAGCAGTTCAGCCATCAGAAAGCCTCCTTGAGCGCCGCGAACACTTCATCGGGATGGAAGAGATCGCCGTTCACCTTGCCAAGCTTGATGACATCGGCTTTGCCGTGGATGACGCGCTCCACCTCGAGGACAATCTGGCCGAGGTTCATCTCGGGAACAATGATCTTCCGGGCATGGGCGGTTAGCCGCCGTATGGCTTCATCGGGGAAGGGCCAGAGGGTTTTGAGTCTCAGCATTCCGGCTTTCATGCCTTCCCTACGCGCCCGCCTGACGGCAGACAGGGCCGCCATGGCCGAGGAGCCGAAGGAGATGACGGCGACATCACAGTCATCGAGGCCTTCGGTGAAGTAATCATCCAGCTCGGCCTGGTTCTTCGTTATCTTTCGGTCGAGCCTGCGCAGAAGGGCATCGGCCACGGCGGCCTTGCCGCTCGGCGCTCCCGATTCGTCGTGGAAAAGACCGGTGCAATGCCAGCGGAAGCCCTTGCCAAAGGGAGCCATCAGAGGCACTCCGCCGTCGGGATCTGCACTGTAGGGCTTATAGCCAGCGGGTGAGGCAGGCATGGCCCGGATCGGCATTTTGTACGATTTTGGATCGGGGAGGATGACCTTCTCCCTCATGTGGCTTATGACCTCATCGGCCAGGACTATGACAGGCACCCTGTACTTTTCGGAAAGAACAAAAGCCTTGAAGGTGAGGTCAAAGCATTCTTTGACATTGCCGGGCGCGAGTACGATTATGGAGTGATCGCCGTGGGTACCCCAACGCGCCTGCATCACGTCGCCCTGGGCGGGGCTTGTCGGCATACCGGTCGAGGGTCCCATGCGCTGGACATTGACGATGACGACAGGTATCTCGCAGAGGCTGGCGTAGCCGATGCATTCCTGCATCAGGGAGAAGCCGGGACCCGAGGTGGCTGTCATGGACTTCTTTCCAGCGAGGGAAGCGCCGATGCAGGCCGCTATCGACCCCATCTCGTCTTCCATCTGGATGAATTTCCCGCCCAGCTTGGGCAGCTCCTCGGAGCACATCTCGGCGATCTCCGTCGACGGTGTTATTGGGTATCCGGCGAAGAACTGCAGCCCGGCCGCGAGAGCTCCCATAGTGCATGCTTCGTTACCCTGCATGAGTTTTACTATATCAGCCATGTTGGGCCTCCGGCGGCAGACTGAGGTCGTATGCCTCCACGCTGTTGACGTGGCTGGGTTCGCTCTCAAGCGATTTTACCTCGATCGCATAGTCAGGGCAGCGGAATTCACACATGTGACATCCTATGCATATCTCAGGTTTTTCGGGGAATACTTTGCCATTCTTCAAAACGAGAAGGTGTTTGGGGCAGAATGCGACGCATATGCCGCAGCCTTTGCAATACTTCTCGCGGATCACATGGACATAGCCTTTTTTTTGTTCAGCCATACCTTGCTCTTGCGATGCTGTGCGCCGCTCCAAGCCTATACAGGTCGAGATTTTTTCCTACAGACGCTTATCGATATAAGGAAATCGCGCTTCAAGTGCGAGCGAGGCGCGTATAGGAATGCGGCATATTTGTCATTATATGGGGAAATGCTGATTATGTCAAAACATTTATGCTTTGATTGTACCCTGCGCGCGCGCCCAGTAACCGTAAAGGCCCTGATCGCGACCTACTTTTCGATTTTGCCCCTGGGTTGTATACTCTGTCGAACAGTACATAGAAATTTTCCAGAGAGGCTACGTAATGAACAAGCAGCTCAAGATTCGAGATCTGACGCTTCGCGACGGTCAGCAATCTCAGTTCGCGACGCGGATGAACCAAGCCCAGGTGGACAAGGTTCTTCCCGATTATGCACAGGCGCATTTTTTCGCCATGGAAGTATGGGGAGGCGCCGTCCCTGACTCAGTGATGCGCTACCTCAACGAAAGCCCCTGGGAACGACTTGAGTCGATAAAAGCCGGCGTCGGAAATTCGACGAAACTCACCGCCCTCTCGAGAGGGCGCAATCTCTTCGGCTACAACCCCTATCCCGATTCGGTTATCGAGGGCTTCTGCAGCAACGCGGTGAAATCAGGCATCGACATAATGCGCATCTTCGACGCCCTCAACGATATCGAGAACATGAAATCCTCAATTCGCTTCGTCAAGGAAGCCGGAGGCATGGCTGACTGCGCTGTCTGCTACACGGTGGATCCGAAATTCTCGCGGATGGAGCGGTTCAGGGCCCTGCTCCAGGGCAAGAGCCTTCCCAACGATATCTTCAACATCGACTATTTCGTGAAGAAGGCCAAGGAACTTGAGGCCGTCGGCGCCGACATGATCACCATCAAGGATATGGCCGGTCTCATTGATCCCGCGACTTCGGCCAAGCTGATAAAGGCGCTGAAGAACGAGATCGGCATCCCCGTCGACCTTCACACCCACTGCACGCCGGGCTATGGCGTAGCGAGTCTCCTTTCGGCCATGGTCAACGGCGTCGACATCGTGGACACCGCGATCCTCTCCTTCTCGGGCGGGCCTGCGGCTCCTGCCTATGAGATAATCAGGATTTTCGCGGACAAACTGGGCATGGATACGGGTATCGACAACGCGGTCGTAGCAAGGATCGACCTGGCCCTTCGCTCCATAAGGGCGGAGCTGTCCAAATTCGACCAGTACAAGCGGTTACCTCCCCCGATGGATCTATCCACGGATCACCTTCCGCCTGAGCTCAACAGTCTTTTTGACGATGCTCTGGAACTGACGGTGGGCGGAAAGCTCGGCAAGGCGCTCGAGCGTTGCAGGCAGATCGAAGCGGCCTTCAACTACCCCGAGCCGGACGCGATCGTACAGACAGCACAGATACCCGGCGGCATGTATACCAACATGATGGCTCAGCTGAAGGAAGCCAAGCTTGAACAGCACCTTTCCGAGGTGCTGAGGGTAGTGCCCATCGTCCGACTCGATGCCGGCGTTCCGCCCCTTGTCACGCCGACGAGCCAGATCGTCGGCGTGCAGGCGGTCAACTATGTCGTCTCAAAAATAAAGGGCGAGGATGTCTACGCTAACGTTTCAAAGAATTTCGCCGAACTGGTGAAGGGCTCCTATGGCAAGACGCCTTGGCCTGTGAGCCCCGACTTTCGCTTCAAGATTTGCGGCGTCAGGGAAGAAATCCCCTACGAC
>JBAQLW010000001.1:0-8803 GCA_049302175.1 Rectinemataceae bacterium | reverse complement strand
TACCGTGAGGGAACCTTCCCGCGCCATCTTGTCGAGCATGAAGGATTCCCTTTCGTTCAGTTCGAAGTTCACCCCCGCCTCCGCGCCGATGATTTCGTATATCTTACAAAACAGTTTCGATTTGCTTTCGATTAACTTGTAGTATACGACGCAATTCGGGGAACATCAAGAGATGAACGCACATACCATGACGTTTTTCATTTTTGCTTCTTCCGGAATACAAGCAAGTGTCATATCACATGACACCATGGGCTCGACGCCCTGCGCCGTGACGAGGACGGGGAAACCCTTCGCCCTTCTCGAGCAGTTCGGCGAGGACCCCGACGCCATGTTCATCCTCTGGAAAGACCATACGGTCACCGAGGAAGCCGCCGAGATCAACCGCCTCGCGAAAACCTGGGGCGGCGAAGATTACACGAGGTATGAGGGCGGCATCTACTCTTCGGAGTGGTTCTGGGCCCAGGCCTTTCATTGACAGGAGCCGCCTACGCCGCCCTCTACGAGAAGTACAAGCGCCTCGGCGCCTTAGTGGAGGTCACGCTGGGATGACGCAATCTTGGAGTTTCCGATGCCTTTCTTAATATTCCGGATCGCGATTTTTAATGGTAATTTCAATTGCCCTTACTTTAGACTCTTCTTTTGATCGTTCAAGTAGATCTGATAGATGCTCTCGCAAGCGATCCGGTTGAGGTTCTCGATGTTCGACCCACCATAGTTGATCGTGGAGTAGGTGAATTCGTTGCCTTCCTCGAATGCCTTGGTAAGGCTCGTCACGCAGACGCAGAGCGCTCCGCCTCGCAAGCCGAAAATCCTGCTCAGCACCATAACCGCCGCGCTCTCCATATCCCCCGCGATCACATTCATTTTCTGCAGATCGGACAGAAAATAGTCCCAATCGTGCGTTCGAAAACCATTGAAGCTGGTATTCGCTTCTGGCCGTCTTGTGTAGAGCGCGTCGATGCATCGGGAAGTACCGACGTGGTACTTCAAGCCGAGATGTTCCGCCGTCATTATCGCCGCCTCAACTACCTCGTGATCGGAGACGGCAGGATATTCTATTGGAACATAGCACCTCGTGGTTCCCTCGAACCGGCAGGCTGAATCGAAAATGACGATATCTCCGGGAGCGACGCTCTTGGATATCCCTCCGCAGGTGCCCATTCTGAGGAGGGTCTTTGCCCCGCAACGCGCCAGTTCTTCGATGGCGATCGCGGTGGATGGACAGCCCATGCCTGTACTGGTGCAGGTGATGGGCATCCCCTTGTAGACGCCTGTATACGTGACGTGTTCGCGGTTGTCGGCGACGAAACGCGCCTCATCCCACAGTTTCGCCACAAGCGGCACTCGATGGGGATCTCCGGGGAGCAGAACATAGGGGGCAACGTCCTTATCGGTTGTCTTGATATGGTACTGGGGATCCATGGTGACGCTCCTTATCGATGGATTGAGAAACATCGATCGTGAAATGTACTTTAGCACTGCTGTTTTATGTGGACAACGTTAAAAGCGCGTCTTCTTTAAATCTCGAACAAAGTCTTTATTTTGTTGCGGTATCGGCTTTCCAGGAGGGGTGGTAAAGTCAAAACAGGCCGATACTTTGAGTCGGTGTCGCTCATGGAGCGTTCTAAAAGGAGGATGCGATGAAAAAGCTGATGCTCGTCGTGCTTGCCTGCGCGCTTGCCCTGGCGCCGGTGTTCGCCGCCGATACCGCGAAGGGAACCATACGGTTCCTCACGATGGCGGAATACCACAACGCGCTTGAAGGGGTGATCAAAGCATTTGAAGCTTCCCATCCAGGCGTAACCGTCGAGACGGAAGAGTTCCCCTTCGCCCAGCTCTTCGATGCCATCGAGATTAAGCTGGGAAGCAGGAACAGCAAGTTCGACGTGATTCTGACCGACTCCCCGATGGTGAGCGGCTATGCGTATCGCGGCTTTATAACCCCATTGGATGAATATTTCACGGCAGCCGAAAAGGCCAAATTCACCTCCGCCCTTGTCGGCAGCGGCAGTTTTGAAGGCGAATTCTATGCTCCCCCGCTCAAGAATTCCTGCCATGTCCTGTGGTACAACAAAAAGCTGCTCGACAAAGCGGGAATCCCCTATCCTTCCGCCGATCCCAAGAATAGGATGACCTGGGAAGATGTTGTCGATATAAGCAAAAAAGTCATGGCCGCCTCGGGGGATCCCACGATTTATGGCCTTACCTTCGAGCAGATCAGCCGCCCGTATCAGATACTTCCCCTGGTCAACTCTCTTGGCGGCGCAGGTATCGGCCCCGATGGCATCACGGTTGATGGTTATGTCAACGGCGAAGGTTTTGTGAAGGCCATGCAGTGGTATTCGGACATCCACAATAAATACAAGATAGCCCCCAAAGGCATAGCGCCCAGCGAGACCGTCGGCCAGTTCACCGCCGGGAAGATCGCCTTCCTTTCGGCCAACTTGTTCGATTACAAAACATTCGAGAAGACAGCGGGTCTGCAGTATGGCTATGCCCCACTTCCGTATTTCAAAGACGGCACGCCCGTGACCCCGACGGATTCCTTCCATGTCTCAGTCAGCAACTATTCCAAGAACAAAGCCCTCGCGGCCGAATTCGTGAAGTATCTGACATTCGGAGAAGGCAGCGATATTTATCTCGACAAACAGGGAGAGTTCTCTGCCCGCATCGACGTGCTCAACTCCTATGGCACCAACCCGAAATACAATTCCTTCCCGTTGAGCGCCTTCCGGCTTGCCGCCCAGGAAGCGAAAACCACGGCTTTCCCCAGGCCACTTTCTCTCGGATATCGTGAGTGGGAGAGTGTGATTACCGCGACTATGGAAGATATCCGAAATGGCGCCGATGTGAAGCCGGCTCTCGACAAGGCAGTCAAGGCGCTTACGGTGCAGCTATCTATTTATCGCTGATTAAACTCTTTGCCGCGCGGAAGAACCCCGGATAGTGGTTTTCGCGCGGCGTCTTTTTCCGCGCCCCAATATTCCTGTCAGGGAGGATTCTTTTCGATGAGTGGGATCAAACCAGGCCTCAAACGATTTGTAAAGCGTAATTACGGGCCGTATCTGCTGCTATTGCCTTCGTTTGCCCTCATCGCCGTATTCAAAGTATATCCTATTCTCTATTCGGTCGTCGGAAGCTTCCTGATGCGAGGCGCTCGGGGGGCAATCAAATTTGCCGGACTGAAGAATTTCCAGATGCTCTTTGCCGACCCCACCATACTCAATTCAATCTGGATTACCATCAAGTTCAACCTGATCACCGTGCCGCTCCAAGTAGCGCTCGCCCTCATATTCGCTCTTATGCTTAATCGCAAGGTTCGTTTCGTGCAAACCATGAGGACACTGCTCTATGTTCCCGTCGCGATCAACATGATCATCGCCTCAACCATCTGGAACATGATGCTCAATCCTTCTTCAGGGCCAGCCAACGCCATACTTGGGGCGCTCGGCATCCCGCCCCAGCCTTTCCTTACGAGCAGCCAACAGTCCCTGTGGGTGATAATCATCATCTGCTGCTGGAAAGGTGTATCCTACTGGATGCTCTTTCTGCTGGCCGGTCTCCAGAACATAAGCCCATCGATCTACGAGGCTGGCAGGATAGATGGCACGACTTTTTTCTCAGAGCTCTTTTCCCTGACGATTCCCATGCTCAAGAACTCCCTGGTTTTTGTGATTGTCTCCGATACCATGATCAATCTATTCATGTTTATTCCGGCGTATCTGCTCACGGGAGGAGGACCGGAGGGAAGCACCGATACCTTGATGTATGAAGCCTATCGGGCCGCCTTCAAATTCTCCAATTACAATCGCTCCTATGCCATTGTCACCGTGCTGATGCTCATGACATTCATCGTCATCGGGCTGCAGTTTTTTATGCTTCGGGACGTCGAAACAGGAACGCCCAAGCGCAGGTTCCTGCAAAGAGGTACGGGGAAATGATCACAAAGCGCGGAGCTAAAGAGAAGACTCTTGATATAGTGTATTATGCCATCCTTTTCTGCGCTGTCTGTTTCGCCCTTTTCCCTGTTCTGTGGTCGGTGAGCAATTCGTTTCGGGCAGAAAATTCGGAGATTTTCGAACATATCTCAAAGCTTACCTTGCACACCTTTATTCCGGAAAAATTCTCTCTCAACAGTTATAGAAGTCTCTTCGTCGATAACGGCTTCTATCGCCCCCTTCTGAACTCGGGAATTGTCGCGGTGCTTACGGTTTTCTTTGGGTTTATCGTGAATGGTTTGGCCGGATTCGCCTTCGCAAAATTCAAGTTCAAGGGAAATGGCTTCTTGTTTAGCATATATCTCTTTTCATTCATGATCCCCTTTGAGATGATTGCCATCCCTTTGTATAAAACCGCCGGAGCTCTCGGCATCCTTGAAACGAGGTTTGCCCTTATACTCCCCATGGTCGCGAATGGCATGATCGTTTTCCTCTACCGGCAGTTCTTCCAGGATATCCCTGATGCGTTGATCGAATCGGCATACATCGATGGAGCTGGCCTTCTGCGGATTTTCTTTCAGCTTCTCGTTCCGCTTTCCAAGCCGGTGATCATCAGCGCCAGCTTGATGATCTTCATTCAGCAGTGGGACGCTTTCCTCTGGCCCCTTGTGGCTGCCACTGACAAGAGCCTCAAGGTAGTCCAGGTGGCCATATCCGAATTCACCGGCGAGTTCACCGTTCAATGGGGCACAATCTTTGCCGCGACGACGATCGCGATCGCCATTCCTATTGGAATCCTTATTCCTTTGCAGAAGTATTACATCCAGGGAATATCTTCGGCAGGCTTGAAGGAGTGATGCTGCTGGAAGTACCCTGACCCCAGGAAATTCTACCGGTATGAAGAAGTTGCTCCGTCACGGTTTTCTCCGGTCCAATCTCAGGATTGAAGTATTTATCGTCATCAGTCTCGTATGTATCGTTCAATCCTTGATCATCGGCATACTCATCTGGAGTGTCGATTCAAGGACGATGTTCAACAATGAAAAAGAGAATCTTGCCCAGCTCATGAATGTGGTCAATCAGGATCTCGAGAGCCGGGCTGAAGCCGTCAATTCTATCGCGCTGGATATAGCGATCAACGGTGAAATACGCGGAAGCCTGAACAAGAGCGATCCTCTGGAGGTAGGTCGCGCAAAAAACCTCGTGAATTCCAACTTGTCAAAAAAAGTCATCGCCGCGTCGCAGGGCCTGCTCGATCTTTCCATCATTGATCTCAGGAACAATACGTATTCAACCCGCGCGACATATTTCCTTCCCCTCGATTTCAACCTCAATGAGACAGAGGTATTCCAGCGCGCCGAAGCCGCCAATGGCGCCTTGGTGTGGCTCAACGACAACGGCATCATCGATCGATACGGCGGCGATAGCATCTTTCCTTCCGATCACATGGGCGGCATAAGGGCCGCCGCGGTGATAAGGGATTACAATAGAGGACAAACGCTAGGCTTGCTCATGGTCTCGTTGAAGGAAAACTTCTTCTCAAGCATCAATTATTCTAACAGCAGGCTTCAGAAAATCAGCATCTACATGCTCTCCCCGGATAAATCTACGGTATATCCGGTCGCCGGCACATCAGGCACGCTTTATGCCGATGTCAGAGCGACTATCGACAATTCCAAGGGCAAACAGACGTACATCATGTCCGACGCTTCAAAAACCCTTGTCTCATATATCCTCAATGAGTCCATGGGCTGGACTCTCGTTAGCACGACAGCTTCGGCGGAAGTTGCCAGGTTCTTTCCCTCGGTTTTGAGGACCTTGTTTCTCTCTCTTGTCTTTTCGCTTATCGCCTCCTTGGCAGTCTCCTGGCTTTTCTCTATGGTTCTCACCCGAGGAGTCGACGAAATAGCGAAGACGATGAAACGAGTCGAGACGGGGGACTTTGAAGTTCGTATTGATTCCAAACGGCAAGATGAAATAGGGAGGCTTTCCAAGCTCTTCGATGGCATGATGGACAAGGTTACAGAGCTCATCGATACCACGTACAAGCAGCAGCTTCTGACTCAGCAGGCTGAATTCCAGACGCTTCAGGCCCAGATCAATCCCCACTTTTTGTACAACACGCTCGACATGATCAACTGGAGGCTTCTGAAAAGCGGAGAGGAAGAAATAAGCAGATCGGTCGTCGGATTGGGCATGATCCTTCAATACTCCATGTCGGCCCAAGCTATCGTCAGCCTGGATCAGGAAATCCAGAATGCCAGAGATTATCTTGAGTTGCGCAAATCCAACCATGATCCCGAATTCCAGTATTCCATCAAAATAGCTGAAAGCGAAAAGGTGCGTCTCCCAAAGCTCACTCTCCAGCCGATCGTGGAGAATGCCATTGTCCATGGATTCGGCAGGCGTCGTACCGGAAACGAGCTTATCGTATCTTGTTTGCCAAAGGGCGATGCCGACTATTGCATTGAAATCAGCGACAATGGCATCGGCATCGATTCATCCATTGTTGGGGCGCTGCTTTCCTCTCCGGAAGAATGCGCCAAAGATGATTCCGTTCGAAAACCGCGCATAGGGCTTAGGAATGTGAATGAGCGGCTCCTCCATCTTTTCGGGCCCGGCTACGGTCTCATACTACAGAGCGAATTCGGCAAGGGGACGACCATAGCCATACGGGTTCCCAAGCATGGCGATTCAGCAAAGGGTTCAAGGCCAAATCCATGAACATCGTTATCCTCGACGACGAGGCGATAATCTGCGAAGGATTATCAGCCATGCTTGCAGCCCATGGGGGCAAGGAGTGGAACCTTTTCGCCACCTATCATGATGCCGAGGAAGCACTCGAAGCCTGCGACTGGGACAAGGTCGATCTGCTGATAGCCGATATTAATATGCCCGGGCTTACCGGGCTTGAGCTATTATCCACTCTCCGCGAGCGGGGCCATGAGACCCTTGTGATAATGATAAGCGGCTACACGCAATTCGAATACGCTCAGAAGGCTATGCATCACGATGCCGTTGATTTTGTAGTCAAACCGATCAGTTCGGACAAGCTTTTTGCGGCAATCGAGAAAGCCGAAAAAAGGCTGGCTGCCCGCAATGCCGAGAAGCATAGCCGGATCTTCATACAGAACAACCTCGATCGCCTGATGCGCGAATACTTAGGCGAGCTTCTTTTCGATTTTGATATCTTGTCCACTGGGCAAAAAGCTTCACTGGCGGATTCATTCGGCCTTCAGGGCAGGAAATTCGCTGTAATGCTCCTTTATTCTTTAGCTGGAAAGGACATTGATATCAGTTCCATCGAAAAGGTCCTCATAGCTGAAAAAACCAAGGCTTTCTTTTACCGGACCGGCAGTGGCATCTATACTATCCTGGCAGTGTCCGAGAGTGCCTTGTCACTCGAAATGACTCCCCTCCTCGCGCTCGCCGAAAGAGAGATCGGTCCAATACTATGGCATAAAATATCCCAAGCCGATGGACTTGAGGGAATCAGCGCCACCTACACCAAACTTCTCGAATGTATGCGCGATTCCGCGGAGCTTCGCTCAATACGACCTCTCCGCCAGAAAATCACAAAATTTGAATTGCCTTCAGCGAAAGGCGACTATGCTCCGCCCGTTATTGGAGCCCTTGATATCATCAAGCGGGACTATGCCAAGCCGCTTTCCCTCACCAGATTATCCGAGCAGCTCTTTGTACATCCTACTTATTTATCCAATCTGTTTAAAAAGCAGACAGGCATGGCTCTCATAGACTATATAAACCACTATCGCATCGAGAAAGCCAAAGAGCTGCTCGCCGACCCCCTCAGCAAGATTTATTGGGTTACCGAACAGGCGGGGTTCGTCAATCAGCGCTACTTCAGCCAAGTCTTCAAACGCATTACTGGACTTACTCCCGTCGAATATCGCACAAACTGCTTCATCCGTCCTATCGACAATCGTAGCTGAAATTCATGAGCGAGCGGCGTATTCCGCCGAGTACCGTTTCGAGACACCCATCATCTGCTCCACCTCGAGCCTCATGGACTCGGTGAAGCGCGAGGCGTCTGCCCGCCGCGAGATGAGGTTGAATGGCACACCCTCCAATCTCTGCGCGTACATTGCGTTGACGGGATAGAGCTGGTACTCGATCACCGACGCGAAGCCGATGAAGTTCTGGAGCTTCCGCGCCCGCTCGGGCTCGCGCTTCCAGTTGGCGCAGATCCAGGCGTAGAGATCGGCGTGGAAGTTCGTCATGATGCCCGAATAGCCCGCCGCCCCAGCGATCAGCGAATCGAGAAGGGTGGCGCCGTTCGCGTTGAAGAGCTTGAACCCCGAATTGCCCGCCGCGGCCACCTTGGCCCTGATATCCCCCATCTTGCAGCTCGTGTCCTTGAGGAAGCCGAAGCGCCCCGTCGAGGCGCAGTAAGCGACGAGTTCGGGGCTCAGGAGGCGCTTGTAGGGCGCCGGACACTCGTAGAAGCCCAGGGTGATGTCCCGGTCGAAGGCCGCGAGGAAGCTGTCCAGGTTCCGCTTGAAAACCTCGTCGCCCTCGTGTCGGCGCGCGAGGCGGTTCGTCACGAGGACGAAGGCGTCCACCCCCGTGTCCGACATCGCCTTGGCCTCCTCGACCTGGTCGGCGAGGGTTTCGGCCACATGGCCCGAGGCGATGACCGGCACCCTGCCGCCCGCGAACTTCACGCAGGCGCGGGCCAGGTCCAGCCGCTCGGCCAGGCTCAACTGAGCCATCTCGCTCGACTGGCAGACGGCGAAGAGACCCGTCACGCCTTTTTGTATGTACCAATCGATCAATTTCCCCAGGGTCGGATAATCGATCGACCCATCCTCGGCGTAAGGCGTGATCATGGTCGGCCAAACGCC